>CALNAL010000442.1 GCA_937874445.1 uncultured Acetobacteraceae bacterium
CGCATCGAGGTCCCCATCCTCGGCGTCCAGCGCGACGCCGGGGTCCTCGCCGCCCTGGCCCCCGCCGCCTCCGGGCGCGCCCGGCCGCGGAAAATTCCCCGGCAGGCTCCCCGCCACCAGCATGCCGCCACGGGGCGCCTGTAACCCGGAAAACCCGGGCCTGATCGCCCCTCCCCCACCGCTCACACGGGCACGGAACGCCACGGGCTCCTCAGTGCCTGCCTCCGCCAAAGCCGCCTGATCCAGGGGGCGTGCTTCTGCGCCCGCAACGTTTCGTGTTCGCGACATACGAATGCAGGGGCGAGGCCCCGGCCTGGTCCTGGGCGGGACGCCAGCACGTCACACCGGCCTAGAGCATTTTCCGTTCGCACCGGCTCACGGAAAATGCTCTAGCTCTTCGTTTCTCCTGGCAAAATCACGAAACTCGGCGATCCCGCCGGATTACGATCCGCTCTAGCCCTTCATCCCCGATGTCGCGATCCCGGCCATGATATGGCGGCGCAGGGCGACGAAGACGATCATCATGGGCAGGATGCTGATGACGGCGCCGGCGGCGATGGGGCCGTATTCAGTGAAGAAGGCGCGCTGGTACACGGCGAGGCCGAGTTCTGTCGTGTACATGTCCCCGGTGGAGACCACGACGAGGGGCCACATGAAATTGGCCCAGGCCTGGGTGAAGGCGAACACGCCGATGGCCATCAGCCCCGATTTCGAGAGGTTGAGGATGATGCGCAGGTAGATCCAGATTTCGCTGGCCCCGTCGATGCGCGCCGCCTCGAGCAGCTCGTCGGGAATTCCCATGATGACCTGGCGCATGAAGAACACGCCGAAGGTCATGATGGTGATGGGGAAGATCAACGCGGCGTAGGTGTTCAGCATGTGCACCTTGAACACCATCACGTACACCGGGATCATGTAGGCCTCGAGCGGGATGGTGGCGGAGGCCAGCAGGATCATGAAGATCGTGTTGCGGAAGGGGAATTTGTATTTCGCGAACACGAATCCCGCGATGCTCGAGGTGATCATGATGCAGACCGTGGAGGCGGCCGACACCAGGATGGTGTTGAAGATGTAGCGCGGAAAGTCGGTGTGGAAGAGGATCTCGGTGAAGTTCTCCAGCGTGGGCGCACCGGGCAGGAAGGTGGGCGGCCAGGCGTTGATCTCGGCGGCGGTCTTGAAGGAGGTGGCGACGATCCACAGCACCGGCACCACGGTGAACAGCGCAAGGGTGCCGCAGCAGATCCAGGCCGCGATGCGGACGGAACGTTCCCGGAACATGCTCTACTTCTCCCGGAACGCGAGGAACTGCACGAAGAGCAGCGACATCACGAACAGCAGCAGCACGACGCACTGCGCCCCCGCGTAGCCCATGTGGTAGTAGACGAAGCCGTTGGAGTAGATCTCGCCCACCAGCACCTTGAAGTCGTAGGCCGGCGCGCCCTGCGAGGAAGCGGTCAGCACATAGACCGGGGCAAAGACGTTGATGTTGATGATGGTGCAGGTCACCACGCTGAAGAGGATGATGGGCCGCAGCAGCGGCAGCACGATGCCGCGCAGCTTCTGCCAGGCGGTGGCGCCGTCGAGGTCGGCCGCCTCGAGCAGCTCCTCGGGAATGGCCCGCAGCCCAACCCCGAAGATGACGATGAAATATCCCACCATCTTCCAGATCGACACGACGACGAGGGCAAACAGGATCAGCACCGGGTCCTGCAGCCAGCCGAGCCGGGGGATGCCGAAGAAGGAGAGCGCGTAGTTCAGCGCGCCGTAGGTGGGGTCGAAGATCCATTTCCAGATCACCGAGGCCGGCACCCACGGGGTGACGACGGGGATGTAGAACAGCATCTCCAGCACCGGCGCCGCCTTCTCGATCGAGCGCAGCAGCACCGCCGCGGCGAGGGCCAGCAGCAGCGTGCCCACCACCGCGAAGGCCGCGAAGCAGATCGTGTTGATCAGCGCGTCGTGGAAGGGAGAGTCCTCGAAGAGATAGGCGTAGTTTCCCAGCCCGACGAAGGGGCTGCTTCGTCGGGTGATGTGGTAGTCGTAGAACGACAAGCGGAACGTCTCCGCGATCGGGTAGAGGCGGATCAGTCCGAACAGCAGCAGCACCGGACCGAGCGCACAGATCACGAAGCCGATATGGTTGCGCTTCAGGGTGGCCCAGCTTTTGGCCAGGCGTGCCGAAAGCGGCAGAGGCGGTGTGGCGATTGCCCCGCTCATCGATTCCCTCCGTCGGGCCGGGTCGTCATTACGGCGCGAAGATTCCCGAACGCTTCAGGATGTTGGCCGCGGTGTCATAGGCCTTGGAGATCACCGCCTTCGCCCCCGCCGGGTTGTTGAGCAGCGAGGCGTCGCGATAGGCGGCGAGGATGACATCGCCGGTGCGGGTGGTGGCCTCCACGTAGGCGATGTTCGGCGGCTCCAGGTAGGCCTGATATCCCGGGATGGGTTCGAGGAAGGCCTTGTATTCCGGGTTCTTGCCCAGGAACGCCGAGAAGTCGCGGTCCATGCGCAGCGGCACCCAGCCGCTCTCCTGCAGCACGGTGTCGAGGTATTTCTGCTCCTGCAGCAGGCGGATGAGGTCCCAGGCCGGCTTCTTCATCTTGGAGATCTTGCTGACCGAGAGGATCTCGACCAGGTTGAAGTTGCCCCACGCCTTGGCGCGCGGCACCGGGGCGGTGCCGAAGTGGATGTCGGGCCCGTTCTTGCGGATGAAGGCGACGGCCCAATCCTCGCGCATCAACATCGAGGCGACGCCGTTGGCGAAGCCCTGAGTGTCATGCTTGAGCGCCCAGTCGTCCACCTTCTTCGGCCCGTGCAGGTGTGCCACGTAGTCGAGCAGCAGCTGCACCGCCGCGTCGATGTTGCCCTTGTCCTTGAGGGTGATGCGCACCTGGCCGGGCTTGGGGCCGGCTTCCAGGATCTGGTGGCCGGTCATCACGTAGTACATGTCGTCGAACTTCTGCAGCCCGCCGGAGCCCTCGGTAAGTCGCAGCGTGATGCCGGCGCGCGAGATGGAGCCGTCGGCGTTCTTCCGGGTCAGCTTCTCGGCGTAGTCCCACAGCTCCGCCATCGTCTTCGGCGGGCCGGAGAGTCCGGCCTCCTTGAAGTGGTCGAGGTTGTAGAACAGCGCACGCGAGCCCTTCCACCACGGCACGCCCCACGGCTTGCCCTCGCGCGAGCAGACGTCGCGGAACACCGGGTCGATGATCTTCGGGTCGTTGACCACCTTGGCGAGGTCGGCCGGCACGTCGTCGAGCGAGTCGTTGTCGTAATAATGGGGAAAGACGTAGTCGTGCAGCGTGAGGATGTCGGGGCCGTTGCCGGTGGGCACGGCGACCGAGAGCTTGGCCTCGTATTCGTGCAGGTCGAAGGAGAGGATCTCGACCTGGATGTTGGGATACATCTGCTTGAAGGCCGGCAGCGCCTGCTGGTAGGCTGGCGCGGTCTCGCCGTAGCCGAGCCAGATCGAGAGCCGCCCGCTCATGGGGTCGGCGGCCCGGGCGGGGCGCTGACCCGCCAGCCCTGCGAGAGCCAGGCCGGCACCGCCCGCCAGTACTGTGCGTCGCTTCATGGTTCGTTTCTCCCTAGCAGCAGCATCGCCCCCTCGGGGGAGCTTTATGGTTAGCCCGGAGCATAAGAGCGTTCCCGGTCTTGAGACAACCGGCTCCGTCAAACTTATGTCATCTCCCGCCCACGGCATAACCTTTTCTTTTCGGCATCTCTGGCTTGACCCACGGTGTCGCGCGCCATAGCGTTCCATTTATGGTCTGTAAGCGCGTTTCCTGCCGTCATCCTGTCTCGCCCGCCGCCCTGCGGCGCGGGCTCAATCCGGGTTGGCTGCCGGTGTGCGCCCCGGCCGGTCTCCCGCCGGCCTGACATCTTCCTCAGTCTCGCACCCTTGCAGCCCCGTCGGACCTCTCCGGCGGGGTTTTTCGTGTTTCAGGAGTTTCCCGCCGATGCCCTCGCTGCTGTTGTTTCTCAAGGCCGCCGGACTGGGGCTGGCCGTGGCGGCCCCGGTGGGGCCGATGGCGCTGCTGTGCATGCGGCGCACGCTGGGGCGCGGCTGGCGGGAGGGGCTGGCGACCGGACTCGGCATCGCCTGCGGCGACGGCACCTACGCCACCGTGGCGGCACTGGGACTGGCCGGGATTTCCGCCTTCCTGGTGGCCCACCAGCAGCCGCTGCATCTCGCGGCGGGGGCCGTGCTGATCCTGATGGGTCTGTCCTTCCTGCGCCGCCCCTCGGCAAATACGATCGCCACCGCCGCCGGCGGCTCGCTGCTGCGCGCCTGGGCCGGCGCCTACGGTCTGACGCTGACCAACCCGCCCACCATCCTGATCTTCATGGCCCTGCTGGCCGCCCTCGCCCCGCCGGAGGGCCTGGCCCCGTCCGCCGCCGCCGTCACCGCCGGGGGGGTGATGGCCGGGTCGCTCGCCTGGTGGACCGCCCTGGTGGCCGTCATCGCCCTGTTCGGGCGCGCCCTCGGCCCGCGGGTGCGGCGTGCGATCGACATCCTCTCCGGCCTCGCGCTCGCCCTCTATGGCGCCCTCGAACTCGGCCGCGTGCTGCTCTGACGTCACGCGGCCGTGCCCGCCGAGACTATTTTGGTCTATACGGGAGATTGTTCCGGCAAACGACAAAGGGAGCCCGTACCGTGCTGCAATCCTATCTTGCGCTCGGCATCGCCATCGTCGCGGAGGTCATCGCCACCAGCGCGCTGAAGGCCTCCGAGAGCTTCACCCGTCTGCTGCCCACCGTCATCACCGGCGTGGGCTATCTCATTGCCTTTTTCTTTCTGTCGGTCACGCTGCGCACCATTCCCACCGGGGTGGCCTACGCCATCTGGGCGGGCGTGGGCATCGTGCTGATCTCGGCCGTCGGCTGGGTGTGGTTCCACCAGGAACTCGACGCCCCGGCGATCGCCGGACTGGGGCTGATCATCGCCGGGGTGCTGGTGGTCAACGTCTTCTCCAAGACGGTTGCCCACTGAAGGCGGGGGGGGCGATTTGACATCCCCGCCCCCGCCTCCTATACGCCCCGCTTCCGGCCGGGAA
>CALNAL010000443.1 GCA_937874445.1 uncultured Acetobacteraceae bacterium
AGTGCGCATGGACGTGTCCGGTCCCGCAAAAACGGGCCGGGACAAACATTTTCTCAATCTTCTCGCGCTGCAATCCCCCCCCCTATGGAACTCACCCCTCCCCCCGCCGCGGCATCCCCTGCCGAGCAGGCCGCCGGTCAGGCCCGCACGCTGATCGGCACGCTGCGAACCGCCCTCGCGCTGGTCTCGGCCTGCCGCGAGATCGATCTGGCCGGTCTGGACGACGAGGTGGGGCGGATGTGCGCCGCCGCCCTCGACCTGCCACGCGAGCAGGGGCTGGCGCTGCGGCCGCTGCTCACGGAGCTGCTGGCCGAGGTGGACCGGCTCAGTCTCGCCCTCGAAGCCGCCCCTGCGGCAGCGGCACTGCCGATGGGGCCGTCATGAAACACCTGCCCGGCGTGCCCCTGGCGTTTGCCGTGCTGATGCTGGCGCTGGCCCTGGGGCTGGCCTTGGCGCTGGCTCCCTCGCTCGCCCAGGCCCAGTCGGTCTCCATCGACCTCGGCGCCCAGGGAGCCCCCGGCGCCACGGCACGCCTGGTCCAGCTCACCGTGCTGGTGGGCGTGCTGGCCCTGGCCCCCTCGGCGCTGGTCATGGCGACCGCCTTCACCCGCATCGTCGTGGTGCTCTCTCTGCTGCGCTCGGCGCTGGGCGCCCAGGGCACCCCGCCCAACACGGTGCTGATCGGCTTGGCCCTCTTCCTGACCTATTTCGTCATGCAGCCGGTCTTCGATCAGGCCTGGAGCGCCGGACTGCTGCCGATGAGCGAGGGGCGCATCGGCGAGATCGAGGGCTTGCGGCTGGCCGCCGAACCGTTCCGGCAGTTCATGGCCGCGAGCGCGCGGGGAGACGACCTGCGCCTCTTTCTCGATCTCGGGCACCTGCCCACCCCTGCCGGCGCCGAGGCCGTACCCTGGCGCGCGCTGATCCCCGCCTTTCTGGTGGGCGAGCTGCGCCGCGCCTTCGAGATGGGCTTCATGCTCTACCTGCCGTTCCTGGTCATCGACATGGTAGTCTCCTCGGTGCTGATGAGCCTGGGCATGATGATGCTGCCGCCGGCCGCGGTATCGCTGCCGTTCAAGCTGATCTTCTTCGTGCTGGTGGATGGCTGGCGGCTGGTGGCGGGCAGCCTGGTGCAAAGTTTTCCCCACTGAGCCCCTTCCGGCGATGGGTGCGAGGCGGCAGGATTCGCCCCGTTGCCAGGAGTCGCGCCGATGCCAAATGGCACCACCGAGCTGAAACACGGCCTCACGCCCGAGGAAACCGAGCTGCTGCGCGAGCTGCGCAAGCTGCGCCGCGTCCGCCGCCAGAAGATCGGCCTCGCCAAGCCGCCGCCGCCGCCCACCCGGGGCCAGAAGATCGCCGACTGGGTCGCCGCCACCATGGGCTCGTGGCGGTTTATCATCCTGCAAAGCGCGGTGCTGGTGGTGTGGATGGGGCTCAACCTGGTGGGATGGATGTCCCACTGGGACCCCTACCCCTTCATCCTGCTCAATCTGGCGCTGTCGTTCCAGGCGGCCTACTCGGCGCCGTTCATCATGATGAGCCAGAACCGCCAGGCGGCGCTCGACCGGGCCGACCAGGTCAACGACTACCGGGTCAACATCAAGGCGGAGCTGGAGATCGAGCTGCTCCATGAAAAGATAGACAAGCTGCTGCTGGAGCGGATGCAGGCGAAAAACGCACTCCGCAGCTAGCGCCGCCCCGCCCCGCCCCGCGGGAGGGCAGATACACAAAGCGCCCCGCAGGGCACTTCCTGCGGGGCGCTTTGCGATTCGTGTCGCCAGGCCGGGAGCCTAGCGGGCGCGGCCAGCGCCCCGGTAGCCGAACACGCGGCCGATGGCATGCGCGACGTGGCGCACCATCTCCTGCTGGGTCTCGGCCGACAGGCGGCGGGCTTTGTTCTCGAGTTCCTGATAGTTGGTCATGGTCATTCTCCTGCAGGGATCTGTCCGGGTTTCAGGGGCCGTCGATGTGATAGCGATAACTGAAACCGGTATCATTCATGCCTGGAACATCGTCTCCGCCCCGCCGGAATGCAAGAGGCCGGCGATCAGATTTTTTTTATCGCCCACCCCCGCCGGCAAGACACGCCTCTATTCCCGTTGCAGCGGAGGCGACGAATCGGCATGGACCTCCCCGGACCAAAGGCTCAACATTCTGTGACGAACTCATTCCATTCTGGAGCGCGTCACATGCCAACCAGTGCCGAAATCACCCTGAAGAACCTCCTGACGGCCTTCGAAGGCGAATCCAACGCCCATGCGAAATACGCCGCCTTTGCCGGAAAGGCCGACGAGGAAGGGCTGCATGGCATCGCCAGCCTGTTCCGCGCCGCCTCGCGCGCCGAGGAGATCCACGCCGCCAACCACGCCCGCGCGATCGTGCGCCTGGGCGGCGAGCCGAAGTGCGAGATCCATCCCGCCACGATCGAAACCACCGCCAAGAACCTCAAGACCGCCCTCGCCGGGGAGACCTATGAGGTCGAGACCATGTATCCCGAATTCCTCGCGCAGGTTGACAACGAGCCGACCGCCGAGCGCACCTTCAATTTTGCCTTCCGCGCCGAGAAGACCCACATCCGCCTCTACACGGCCGCCATCGCCGCGCTCGCCGCCGGCGAGGCATGGATCAAGGAAGCCCGCAGCTACGCCGTCTGCCCGACCTGCGGCCACACGGTGGAATCGATCGCCCCGCAGGAGCGCTGCCCCACCTGCCGCGTGCCGGGCGAGCGCTTCGAAACCATCCGCTGAATTCCCTCTCGCCAAGGCAGCAAGCAAGGAAGGTGTTCTCCTTTCGAGAAAGGAGAACCAGGAAAGCTTTATTCGTTAAGGGCTCCGCGCCTGTGTCAGACGCGGAGCCAAATGAACAAAAGTCCTTTTTGCTTCTTTTTCCGGAAGGCAAAAAGAAGACCTGACCTTCCCGTCAGAAGCGGGCCCGCACCCCGGCGAGGAACCGGGCGCCCGGGGTCTGGTATCCGCTGGCCGCCTCGTAGTGGGAGTCGGTCAGGTTGTAGCCGTTGACGAACAGCGAGAAATTGTTCGTCAGCTTGTAGGTGGCCGTCAGGTTGAGGATCAGGCCCGGCTTCGTCAGTCCGGTCCCGGTCTGGAGTCCCTCGTCGCTGACGATGTAGTCGGCCGCGCCGGAACGGTAGAGCAGCTCCGGCGAGATGGTCAGCCGCTCGATGGGGTGGGTGACGAGGGTGAAGCTCGCCTGATGCTTGGGCCGGCGCAGCAGGCGGGTGCCGTCGGCGGCATGGGCCTCGGTGTAGGTCCAGGCCAGCACCGCCTCGGCCCACGGCCCCGGCCGCAGGGTCAGCGAGGTTTCCACCCCGTGCGTCTGCGCCGAGGAAATGTTCTCCGGGGTGCTGGCGCTGTAGTCCGCCGTATAGATCGTTTCGATCAGGTTGCGGATGCGATTGGAGAAGTAGGTCGCCTCCAGCGTCGCCCCGTCGCGGCGGGCGAACAGCGGCACGTCCACCGCCCAGCCGGCCTCCCAGCCCTCGCTCTTCTCGGGCTTGAGGTTGGGGTTGCCGACGTAGCCGTAGCTGTCCACGCCGAACAGGTCGTAGAGCGAGGGCGCCCGGAAGGACGTGCCGTAGGACAGCTTTAAGCGCGACCACACTTCGGGGACCGCGAGCACGCCGCCGGTACGCCAGGTGAAGGCGTCGTCGCCGTAGGTGGCATTCTCCTGGCGCACCGAGCCGGAGAGGGTCAGGCGGTCGAACAGGGTGGTCTGCAGCCCGGCGTGTCCCGCGGTGTTCTGCGCCCGCCCGCCCATGCTCGAGGTGTAGGGATAGCCGGAATAGCTCGCATCGAGCGCCGAGCTGGCGGCATCCCGCTGGTGATCGATGCCGAAGGTGACGGCGGTGGCGGTGGCCGACCCGAAATCCTGCACATGCACGGTGTTGGCCCAGGCGATGGAGGTCCGCCGCCCGGCATAGCGGGCATAGGAGGAGGAATCGCTGGGGTCGTCGAGCGACCAGGGCTGGCGGTAGCGGCGCTGGGTATCGAGGCGGGCCACCGAGAGATCGGTCTCCCAGGCCCCGTCGAACAGCTTCTGCTGCACGCCCACCCGGCCCGAGGCGGTGCGGTCGTAGCCCCGGTAGTTGGGGGCATCGAAGCCCACTGCGTCGTAGCCGTAGACCGATTCGCGGTAGCGCAACCCGCCGTAGAAGCGCGTGCCCGCCACCGGCGTGATGCCGAGATTGACGTCGGCAAGCTGGGAGCGGAAGCCGTCGCGCTCGCCGGTATGGACGCCCTTCATGCGCGAGGGCGTGACATCGGCGCCGATGGAGGACTGCGAGGAGACGGTGGCGGAATAGTCCACCATGTCCTGCCGGCCGCGGAGATTGGCCGCGACCTCGCCCGCGCGCGGCAGGCCTCCGCCGACCTCGACGCTGCCGTGGGTGCCGCTTTCGCCCTTGCGGGTGATGATGTTGATCACCCCGCCGACGGCGCCGGAGCCGTAGAGCCCCGACATCGGCCCGCGCACCACCTCGATGCGCTCGACATCGGCCAGCGTGTCCACGCCGAAGTTGAAGGCGTCGGTGGGATAGGAGGGATCGCTCACCGGCACGCCGTCGCGCAGCACCAGGACGTGGTTGGAGTTGGTGCCGCGCATGAACACCGACGCCGGCCCCCCCGGGCCGCCCGACGGCACCACCGTCATGCCCGGCACCGCCGAGAGGGCCTCGACGAGGGTGGTGTAGCCACGCTCCTCGATGGTCTGGCGGTCGATCACGCTCACCCCGGCGGGAATCTGCTCGGCGAGCGTCGGCACGCGGGTGGCGGTGACGACCCGCTCGGGCAGGCGGACCGCCATGTCAGAGGGAGAGGCGGCGTCGGAGGAGGACGCGGCCGACGGGGCCTCGTCGGCCCTTGCCGACGCCGGGACAAGGGCGAGGGCCGCAAGGGCGGGCAGAACGACGGGCAGCAAAGGCAGACGACAAGACGGCAGCAGGCGGGTCATGGAGGCACTCCGGGCGGCAGGGTCCTTCGCCCGGAGGCCGGACGGGGACCGATCGAGAGGGCGATTGCCGCAGGCGGGGCTTCACCCGCTGCGTCGGTTCTCCCCGCCCGTCGCATGCGCACAGTCTCGGTGCCGGCCGGTCTCCTGGCTCGCGGCGCCCGGCCCCGCCTTCTCGCCCCGGGCGGTGCGCCCGCGGGCAATGGCATCTGGGACCGGCAGGGAGATCCCTCCCGTCGCCGCCAACAGTTGCGGGGGCAGCCGCGGCTTCGGGGGCTGCCCGCTCCGCGTTCCCGTTTCAGCCCTTGCGGGCCACCGTCACCTGGACGCGACATTACCGTGCGTCTCGAGTCGTGGCCATGTCGGCGGGAAAAGGCTGGAGCCCCCAGGCCACAGGGAGTCTAATGCAGGCATCCCCATTCGGATCGATCGGATTAAACGTCCTAGCCCGCCCCCCGAGCACAGACCCGAGCGTCTGTGTA
>CALNAL010000444.1 GCA_937874445.1 uncultured Acetobacteraceae bacterium
GCGGCCCCGCGCGCGGCACCGGCGGCTCGAGCCCGCCCTCGCCCCCGGCTCCGGCCCCGGCCCTGTGCTCGACGCCGGTTGCGGCACCGGGGGCATGCTCGCCGAGCTTGCCGCCCACCCCCCCGACCTCACGCTCCGCGGCCTCGAATACGACTCAGCCGCCGCCGCCCGCGCCCGCGCAAAATCCGGCGCCGAGGTCACGCGCGGCTCGGTCAACGCCATGCCCTTCGCCGCGTCCACCTTCGCCGCCGTCTGCTCGGCCGACGTGCTCTGCCACGCCGCCGTGGAGCCCGACGCGGCGCTCGCCGAATTCCGCCGCGTGCTGCGGCCCGGCGGGCTGCTGGTGCTCAACATGCCCG
Source organism: uncultured Acetobacteraceae bacterium (assembly GCA_937874445.1). Taxonomy (GTDB): domain Bacteria; phylum Pseudomonadota; class Alphaproteobacteria; order Acetobacterales; family Acetobacteraceae; genus Rhodovastum. The sequence continues at coordinate 360 of CALNAL010000444.1, forward strand.
CCTACGACTGGCTGCTGTCCGCGCACGACCGACGGGTGCAGAACGTCCGCCGCTGGAACGCCCGCCAGACCCGCGCCGCCCTGGCCGCCGCCGGTTTTGCCGAGATCCACACGCACTACTGGAACAGCCTGCTGTTCCCGTTGATGCTCGCCCACCGCCTGCTGCACGCCCGCGACACCGCCGCCGCCTCCGACGTCGTCCCCTTCCCGCCCCGCATCGATGCCGGCTTCTTCGCCATCACCGAATTCGAGCGCCGCCTGCCCTGCTCCCTGCCCGCCGGCGGTTCCGTACTGGCCATCGCCCTCCGCCCATGATTTTCTCTCTCCGACCTTCTCCCGAGGATTCCCGTCGCATGTCCGCTGCCGTTCCGTCCGCCCCGCCGGGTCTTTCGATCGTCGTGCCGGTCTATCGCGGGGCGGCCACCATCGGCACGCTGGTCGCGGCCCTCGAAAAGCTCTCTCCCGAGGGCGGGCTGGAGGTGGTGCTGGTCAACGACGGCAGCCCCGACAACTCTGGCGAGGTCTGCCGCGCGCTGGTGAAAAGCGCCGCCGTGCCCCTGGTCTACGTCGAGCACTCGCGCAATTTCGGCGAGCACAACGCCGTCATGACCGGCCTGCGCCACGCCACCGGCCGCTACGTCATCACCATGGACGACGACCTGCAGAACCCCCCCGAGGAGGTGCTCAAGCTCTACGACCACGCCCGCCTCGGCGCGTGGGACGTCGTCTACACCCGCTATGCCCACAAGCAGCATGCGGCCTGGCGCAACCTCGGCAGCCGCTTCGCCAACAAGGTCGCCGACTGGCTGCTCGACAAGCCGCCGGGGCTCTACCTATCCTCGTTCCGCTGCATGTCCGAGCTGGTGGTGCGCTCCGTCACCCGCTATCGCGGCCCCTATCCCTACGTGGACGGGCTCATCATGCAGATGACCCAGCGCATCGATTCCATCGAGGTGCGCCACCTTCCCCGCGCCAACGGACGCTCCAACTACACGCTCAAGCGCCTGGTGCGGCTGTGGCTCAACCTGGCCACCTCCTTCTCGCTGGCACCGCTGCGCATCGGCATCATCGCCGGCGCCATCATAGCCGCTCTCGGCACCATCGGCGCGGTGGCCACCATCATCGAGGCCCTGTTCCGCCACGACACGCCCTCGGGCTGGGCCTCCACCATGACGGTCATCCTGCTGCTCGCCGGCGTGCAGTTCACCATGCTCGGCGTGATGGGCGAGTATATCGGCCGCACCTTCCTCTCGGCCAATGGCAAGCCCCAGGGCACCGTCCGCCTCGTCGAACGCGGCACCGGAACCCACCACGATGCCCCTCACTCCAATGCCCAGTAAGGGGCCGACGATGATCTACTGGATCGTATTGCTCACCGCCATCGCCGTCTCCATGGTCGGACAGACCCTGCTCAAGGCCGGCGCCAGCGCTCCCACTTTCCTCGCCCAGCTGTTCGACTGGCACACCCTGCTCGGCTTCGTGCTCTACGGCGGCTCCGCGGTGCTCTACATCATCGCCCTGCGACGCATCCCCATGTCCGTCGCCCTGCCCTGCACCGCCATCTCCTATATCGCCGCCGCCTTCATCGGCCACTTCGCCTTCCAGGAACCCATGGGCACTACCCATATCGCCGCCATCGCCCTCATCTGCGCCGGCGTGGTCGCCCTCGCCTTCGCCTGACCCCCCCGGACCGTTACACGAGGCGCTGTCTCCGGCCCAGGGGGGGGGGGGGGCCCCGCCCGGGGGGGGCGGGGGGGGGGGGGGGGGGGGG
>CALNAL010000445.1 GCA_937874445.1 uncultured Acetobacteraceae bacterium
GCTCTCGGGCGCGGGGGCGGACGCGGGAGCTGGCGCGCGGGGCGGATGGGACATGGCTCAAAAAACATAAGACCGGCCCGAGGGCCGGTCCAATGTTGCATTGCGACGGGAGGCAAGGCCTATTCGGCCTCCTTCTCCTCGGCAACCTCCGGCTTGGGGCCGGAATCCAGCCCCTTGGCGGCGGGGTCGCGATCGACCAGCTCGATCACCGCCATCGACGCGGCGTCGCCGTAGCGGACGCCCGCCTTGAGGACCCGGGTGTAGCCACCCTTGCGGTCCTTGTAGCGCTCGGCGAGCGTGGTGAAGAGCTTGGTGACGATCACGTCGTCGCGCAGCTCGGCATAGGCCAGACGCCGCGCGTGCAGGTCGCCGCGCTTGCCCAGGGTGATGAGCTTCTCCGCCACCGGACGCAGCTCCTTGGCCTTGGGCAGCGTCGTGGTGATCTGCTCGTGCTTGAGCAACGCATGCGCCATGTTGCTGAACATGGCGAAGCGGTGGCTGGTGGTGACGCCAAGCTTCCGCCCGGCTACTCCATGACGCATGGTGGCACTCCGTTAGGCTTGATCAAAACGGCTCTTCAAGCCGCTTGGCCAGTTCCTCGACATTTTCCGGCGGCCAGCCCGGCACCGTCATGCCCAGGCTGAGCCCCATGGAGGCGAGCACCTCCTTGATCTCGTTCAGCGACTTGCGGCCGAAGTTCGGAGTACGCAGCATCTCCTGCTCCGACTTCTGCACCAGGTCGCCGATGTAGACGATGTTGTCGTTCTTGAGGCAGTTCGCGCTGCGCACGGACAGCTCAAGTTCGTCAACCTTGCGCAGCAGGTTGCGGTTGAACGGCAGGTCGTCCTGCGGCTCCTCGTGGCGGACCTGCTGAGGCTCCTCGAAGTTGATGAAGAGCTGCAGCTGGTCCTGGAGGATGCGCGCGGCCAGGGCCACCGCGTCCTCCGGAGTCACCGCACCGTTGGTCTCCACCGTGAGCAGCAGGCGGTCGTAGTCGGTGACCTGGCCCACGCGGGTAGGCTCCACCTTGTAGGAGACGCGCCGCACCGGGGAATAGATGGAATCGACCGGGATCAGGCCGATCGGGGCATCCTCGGGACGGTTCGCCGCGGCGGCCACGTAGCCCTTGCCGGTATCGACGGTGAACTCCATGCCAAGCTTGGTGCCGTCGTCGAGGGTGCAGATCACGAGATCGGGGTTCAGCACCTCGATGTCGTGGCCGGTCTGGATCATGCCGGCAGTCACCTCGCACGGCCCGGAGGCCTGCAGCTGCATGCGCTTCGGCCCGTCGCTGTGCATGCGCAGGGCGATCTGCTTGACGTTCAGCACGATGTCGGTGACGTCCTCGCGGACGCCGGCGATCGAGCTGAATTCATGCAGCACGCCGTCGATCTGCATCGCCGTGATCGCCGCGCCCTGCAGCGAGGACAGCAGGATGCGCCGGAGCGCGTTGCCAAGGGTCATGCCGAAGCCGCGCTCCAGCGGCTCCGCCACGACGATCGCCTTCCGCGACGGATCCTCGCCCGGTTCGACTTCCATCTTCTCGGGCTTGATCAAGGACTGCCAGTTCTTCTGCAATGCCACGCTCGGCCTCATCTGGGCTGGGGTTGGCGGCCGGCACCACGCGCCCGGACAATCTCCCGGGCGGGCGCAGCGGCCGTCGTCAGGACGCGGAGTGGCGTCTCACACACTTCGCCGCGAAGACGGCCCTTACACGCGCCGCCGCTTGCGGGGGCGGCAGCCATTGTGCGGAATCGGGGTCATGTCGCGGATGGTCGTGATGGAGAAGCCGACCGTCTGCAGGGCCCGCAGCGCGCTCTCGCGTCCCGAACCGGGGCCGCTGACTTCGATCTCCAGAGTCTCCATGCCGTGCTCGCGCGCCTTGCGGCCCGCGTCCTCGGCGGCAACCTGGGCGGCATAGGGCGTGGACTTGCGGCTGCCCTTGAAGCCCTGCGCACCCGCCGACGACCAGGCAATCGCGTTGCCCTGCGCGTCGGTGATGGTGATCATCGTGTTGTTGAACGTCGCGGCGACGTGAGCAACGCCGGACGAGATATTCTTGCGCTCCTTCTTGCGAGGGCGCGAGGTGGCGGCGGGCTTCGCCATGTTCAATCTATCCTGTTCGATTCTGCGCCGCCCCGGAAACCGGAGCGGCCCTTAAAAACGACAGCGGACGACAGACGCACGGATGCGTCTTACTTCGTCACCTTCTTCTTGCCGGCGATCGCCACGGCCTTGCCCTTGCGGGTGCGGGCATTGGTGTGGGTGCGCTGGCCATGCACCGGCAGACCGCGCCGATGTCGCAGACCCCGATAGCAGCCGAGGTCCATCAGGCGCTTAATGTTCATCGCCACTTCACGGCGCAGGTCGCCCTCGACGTGATACTCGTGGTCGACGAGTTCGCGGATCTTCAGCACTTCCTCGTCGGAAAGCTGATTGACACGCTTCTCATCGGGGATGCCGAGCTTGTCGCAGATTTCCTGCGCTTTGGCCGGGCCAATCCCAAAGATGTAACGCAGGCTGATGGTCACCCGCTTGTTGGTCGGAATATTCACGCCGGCAATACGCGCCACGCCCACTCACTCCTTCAACGCGGGGTTCTACCCCGTAGGCCCGGCGCGCGCGCGCCCGGCAATCTGTCATTCCATATCGGCTGCCGCCCCGTTCGACAGCCATTCTGTGCGGCATCCACCGCCCAGAACATCAGGCAAATAAACTGACGGCCCACACCAAAAGGGGGGCCGCCGAGGCGGCGCACTATAGCGGCGAGTGATCGAGAGTCAACGAAGCAGGATCAAATTTCCGTGATTTGAGCACTCACGCAAACCAGCCCCGCGACTCTCGCGGCACCTTCCCTCGTGCGCCCCCTACTGCGTCAAGGCGTCGAGCACCCCGGTCAGGGTCCGAGTCACGTCATCGATCGCCGCCATCCCGTCCACCGTCTTCAACCGGCCCTGCGCCGCGTAATAAGGCAGCAGCGGCGCCGTCTGGCGATGATAGGACTCCAGGCGCGACGCCACCGTCGTGGCGTTGTCGTCGGCGCGGCGGGTGAACTCCGTACCGCCGCACTTGTCGCAAACGCCCGCGACCTTCGGCTTCTGGAAGCTGTCGTGGTAGCCGGCGCCGCATTTGGCGCAGGTGTAGCGGCCGGAGATGCGCGCCACCAGGGCGGCATCATCCACTTTCAGTTCCACCACGGCGTCCAGGGCCATGTTTTTTTCGGCCAGCATCCGGTCCAGCGCCTCGGCCTGCGGGACCGTGCGGGGGAAGCCGTCGAGAATGAAGCCCTTGGCGGCGTCGGGACGCGCGATGCGCGCCGAGAGCATGCGCACCAGGATGTCGTCGGAGACCAGCTTGCCGGCCTCCATCACCGCCTTGGCCTCGCGTCCGATGGCGCTGCCGGCCTTGACCTCGGCGCGCAGCATGTCGCCCGTCGAGATCTGCACGATGCCGTAGCGTTCCTCCAGGCGTTTGGCCTGGGTGCCCTTGCCCGCTCCAGGCGGGCCCATCAGGATCAGTTTCACCGTCCGCGCCCTTTCACCCGGGCCTTCTTGATCAGGCCCTCGTACTGATGCGCCAGCAGATGCGACTGGATCTGCGTGACCGTATCCATCGTCACCGACACGATGATCAACAGGCTGGTGCCGCCGAAATAGAAGGGCACGCCGTAGTTGCTGATGAGGAACTCAGGCAGCAGGCAGACGGCCACCAGGTAGATCGCCCCCACCGTGGTCAGCCGTGTCAACACCCAGTCGAAGTAGTTCGCCGTGGCGCTGCCCGGGCGGATGCCGGGAATGAAGCCGCCGTACTTCTTGAGGTTGTCGGCGGTCTCCTCGGGGTTGAACACCACCGCGGTGTAGAAATAGCTGAAGAAGATGATCATCGCGGCGTACGACAGCATGTACAGCCACGAGCCGTGCGACAGCAGGTTCGCCACCGTGCCGAGCCAGCCAAGGTCGGCCGTCTGGCTGGAGAAGCCGGCGACCGTCGCGGGAATCAGCAGGATGGAACTGGCGAAGATCGGCGGGATCACGCCCGAGGTGTTCAGCTTCAGCGGCATGTGGGTCGAGTCGCCGCCGAACATCCGCGTGCCCACCTGGCGCTTGGGATACTGCACCACGATCCGCCGCTGCGCGCGCTCGACGAACACCACGAAGGCCACCACGGCCACCGCCAGCAGCAGGAACACCACGATGAACAGCGGGCTCAGCGCGCCGGTGCGGCCCAACTCCAGCAGCGAGCCCAGGGCATGCGGCACGTTGGCCACGATGCCCGCCATGATGATCAGGCTGATGCCGTTGCCGATGCCGCGCGCGGTGATCTGCTCGCCCAGCCACATCAGGAACATCGTGCCGCCGACCAGGCTGGTGACGCAGGAGAGCCGGAAGAACAGGCCCGGATCGATCACCGCCGAGCCGAAGCTGCCGCGCATGTGCTCCAGCCCCACCGCGATTCCGTAGGACTGGAAGATCGCGATCAGCACCGTGAGATAGCGGGTGTACTGGTTGAGCCGCTTGCGGCCGGACTCGCCCTCCTTCTTCAGCGCCTCCAGCGACGGCATCGCCGCCGTCATGAGCTGGATGATGATGCTCGCGCTGATGTAGGGCATGATGTTCAGCGCGAAGACGGTCATGCGCCCCAGCGCGCCGCCGCTGAACATGTCGAACATCGCCAGGATGCCGCCGCCGCGCTGCGACATCATCTCGCCCAGCACCGAGGCGTCCACCCCGGGCACCGGGATGTAGGTGCCGACGCGGTAGACCAGCAGCGCCCCCAGGGTGAACCAGATGCGCTTCTTCAGCTCGGTGGCCTTGGAAAACACCCCGAGATTGAGATTTGCCGCTAGTTGCTCGGCTGCAGAGGCCATGAGTACTTCCCGATCAGAACAGCGGCGCCACTCGAGGGGTCCCGAGGGCGCCGCCGGACGCTCCGATTGTGCCGCGTGCGCCCCCCACGATGCAAGGGGACGCCATCGGCCTCAGCTCGCGGCGGGCGCCTCGGGCTTGGCAACGGTCGTGGTGACGCTGCCCCCCGCGGCCTTGACCGCCTCGATCGCCTTGGCCGATGCGCCGGAGACGGTGATGGTCACCGCCTGCTTCAGCTCGCCGGTGGCCAGCAGACGCACGCCGGCAACCTTGCCGCCGCGCACCAGACCGGCCGCACGCAGGGTCTCCTCGGTGATCGGCTGGGCCGCGTCGATCCGCCCCACCTCGATCGCCTTGGCCAGGGCGCCCAGATTCACCGCCGCGTATTCCTTGCGGAAGATGTTGGTGAAGCCGCGCTTCGGCAGACGCCGGTAGATCGGCATCTGGCCGCCCTCGAAGCCGTTGATCGCAACGCCTTCGCGCGCCTTCTGGCCCTTCACGCCCTTGCCCGAGGTCTTGCCCTTGCCCGAGCCGATGCCGCGCCCGAGGCGCTTGAACTTCAGGCGTGCGCCTTCGTTGTCGCGCAGTTCGTTGAGGTTCATCGCACTTTCCTTCCGTCCATGCGCGCCGGGCGCGTCAGGACAGCTCCTCCACCTTGACCAGGTGGGCCACCTTACGAATCATGCCGCGCACCGAGGGAGTGTCCTCGAGTTCGCGACTGCGACGGATGCCGTTCAGGCCGAGACCGACCAGCGTCTCCTTCTGGCCGGGCTTGCGCCCGTCCCCGGAGGCCAGCTGCGTCACGCGCACCTTCTTCTCAGCCATTGGCAGGAGCCTCCTCGCTGGCAGCCGGAGCATGCTGCTCGCGACGACCCAGCAGATCGGAGACCTTCTTGCCACGGCGGCTTGCCACGCTGCGCGGGCTCGCGCAACGGGTCAGCGCGTCGAAGGTCGCCTTGATCATGTTGTGCGGGTTGCGGCTGCCGGTGCACTTGGCCACCACGTCGCCGATCCCCAGCGTCTCGAACACGGCGCGCATCGGGCCACCGGCGATGATGCCCGTGCCGGCGGTCGCCGAGCGCAGGATCACATGACCGGCACCGAAGTGCCCGAACACGTCATGATGCAGCGTGCGGCCTTCCTTCATCGGAACGCGGATCAGGCTGCGCTTGGCGCGATCGGTCGCCTTGCGGATCGCCTCGGGGACCTCGCGTGCCTTGCCGGCACCGTAGCCCACGCGGCCCTTCTGGTCGCCCACCACCACCAGCGCGGCAAAGGCAAAACGACGACCGCCCTTTACCACCTTGGCGACGCGGTTGATGGTCACCAGCTTGTCGACGAACTCATCGGCATCCCGGTCGCGATCACGCTCGCGTCCGCGTCCGCCGCCTTCCCTCGGTTCACGTGCCATCGTTCATTCCCCTCAGAAAGACAGCCCGCCTTCGCGGGCGGCATCGGCCAGAGCCTTGATACGGCCGTGATAGATGAAGGCGCCACGGTCGAAGACCACTTCCTTGACCCCGGCAGCAAGCGCCCGCTCGGCGACCAGCTTGCCGACCGCCGCAGCCGCGGCCTTGTCGGCACCGGTCTTGAGATCGCCCCGCAGGTCCTTGTCCAGCGTCGAGGCGGCAGCCAGCGTGCGGCCGACCCCGTCGTCGATTACCTGGGCGTAGATGTTCTTGCCAGAGCGGAACACCGACAGACGCGGACGGCCACCCGCCTTGCGGCGAAGCTGGAACCGCAGGCGCTGTTGGCGGCGCTCCCGCAACTCTTTGTTCGCGCTCATTACTTCTTCTTTCCTTCCTTGCGGAGGATGTACTCGCCGTCGAATTTCATACCCTTGCCCTTATAGGGCTCCGGCGGACGCCACTTGCGCAGCTCGGCACAGACCTGGCCGACCAGGCGCTTGTCCGCGCCCTCGACCTTGATCGCCGTCGGCTTCTCGCAGGTGATCTTGATCCCCGTGGGGATCGGATAGGTCACGTCATGCGAAAACCCGAGGTTCAGGACCAGGTTGCTGCCCTGCACCTGAGCACGATAGCCCGTGCCGGTGATCTCCATGCTCTTGGAGAAGGTGTGTGCCACCCCGTGCACCATGTTGGCGATCAGCGCCCGGGTGGTGCCCCACATCATGCGGGCCGGGGTCGTCTCGTGACGCGGCGCGACGGACACCTTGCCGTCGGCCACCTTCACTTCGACCAGATCGGCGACCTCCATCTTGAGTTCGCCGTTCTTGCCCTTCACCGAGAGGGTCTGCCCGGCCAGCGCGACTTGCACGCCTGCCGGGATCTCGACCGGATATTTTCCTACGCGCGACATGCCCTGCTCCTTAGAACACGCGGCAGAGGACCTCGCCGCCAACGTTGGCAGCGCGAGCCTCGGCATCGCTCAGCACCCCGCGCGGGGTGGACAGAATGGAGATGCCCAGGCCCGCATAGACCCGGGGCAGCTCCTTGATTTTGGAATACACGCGACGGCCCGGCTTGGAGATGCGGGTGATCTCCTTGATGACAGGCTCGCCGTCGTTGTACTTCAGCTCGATGCTGATCTGCGAGACACCAGGCCGCAGCTCCTCGGTCGAGAAACCGCGGATGAAGCCCTCGCGCTTCAACACCTCGAGCACGTTCTGGCGCAGCCGAGAATTCGGCGCGACACAGGCCGTGTGGCGGGAACGCTGCGCGTTACGAATACGCGTCAGCATATCGCCCAGGGGATCGGAAACCGACATCTGCCCTGCCCCTTACCAGCTCGCCTTGACCATGCCGGGGATCTGGCCGTTGTTCGCCAGATCGCGCAGCATGTTCCTGGACAGCTTGAACTTGCGGTAATTGCCGCGCGAACGACCAGTCAGCTCGCAGCGCAGCCGAACACGCACCTTCGCGCCGTTGCGCGGGAGTTGCGCCAGCTTCAACGTGGCCTCAAAACGATCCTCGACGGGACGCGTACGGTCCATCACGATCGCCTTCAGCGCGGCACGCTTGGCCTTGTCACGGGCCGCCAGCCTTTCCCGCATCGCATTGCGGTTGACCGCGGAAGTCTTCGCCATCCTGTCTATCCTCCGGAACCTGCCGGCGCGCAGCCAGCGGTTTTCCACTTACGAACTCTGGTCAACCCGTTCAGTTCTGGAACGGGAGGTCGAACTGCTTCAGCAGAGCCTTCGCCTCGGCATCGGTGCGCGCCGAGGTGACGAACTGGATGTCCATCCCGCGAACCGCATCGATCTGGTCGTAGGCGATCTCCGGGAAGATGATCTGCTCGCGCAGACCCATCGCGAAGTTGCCCCGCCCGTCGAAGCCCTTGCCGGCGATGCCGCGGAAGTCACGCACGCGCGGCATGGCGATGCTGATAAGGCGATCGAGAAACTCGTACATCCGGGCCCGACGGAGCGTGACCTTGCAGCCGATCGGCAGACCCTTGCGGATCTTGAACCCGGCGATGGCCTTCTTCGCCATCGTCTTCACCGGCTTCTGGCCGGAAATCAGGGTGAGTTCCGCCACCGCGGCGTCCAGCTTCTTCTGGTCGCCCGAGGCCTCGCCGACACCCATGTTGATGACGATCTTTTCCAGCTTGGGAACCTGCATTGGGTTCGCGTACTGGAATTCCTTCATCAGCGCCGCACGGATCTGCTCGAGGTAGCGCTTCTGCAGGCGCGGCATCTCTCCGCCGCCATGCGTCGATTTCTCGGCGAGCGCAACCTTCTGCACCGTCACGGGAGCGCCGCTCGGCGCCGCCGCTGCTGCCGCCTTGCCCTTGGCCGAGGCCTTCGCAGGGGCTTTGCCCTTGCCGCCCTTCGTCGTACCGCTCACGGCAGCCTCCTCAACTCTCGATGACGTTGCCGGACGCCTTGGCAACGCGCACCTTGCGGCCATCCTCCAGAACCTTGAAGCCCACGCGGGTGGGCTTGTCGGTCTTGGGATCGACCAGCATCACATTCGACAGATCCACCGCGGCCTCGCTCTCGACCATGCCGCCGGGCTGCTGCATGCCGCGCGGCTTGACGTGCCGCTTGGCCATCGCAACGCCCTGCACCACGGCCCGGTTGGCCTTCGGCAGAACCTTCAGCACCTCACCGCGACGGCCCTTGGCCGCCCCGGTGATCACGACGACCGTGTCGCCCTTGCGGATGCGAGCCGCCATCACAGCACCTCCGGCGCGAGCGAAATGATCTTCATGAACTTCTTGGCGCGAAGTTCGCGAACCACCGGCCCAAAAATACGCGTGCCGATCGGCTCGAGCTGCTTGTTGATCAGCACGGCCGCGTTGCGGTCAAAGCGAATCGCCGAACCGTCGGGACGACGCACCGCGAACGCCGTGCGCACGATCACCGCCTGGGCCACGTCGCCCTTCTTGACCTTGCCCCGGGGAATCGCGTCCTTGATCGACACGACGATGACATCGCCGACCGAGGCGGTCTTCCGCTTGGAGCCGCCCAGCACCTTGATGCACTGCACCCGACGGGCACCGGAATTATCGGCGACGTCCAGGTTGGTCTCGACAGAGATCATCTAAAGCCTCCTCAGCCCTGGGCCGCAGGCTGTTCGCCCGCCGCTGGAGCCTCGCCGACATGCTCGCCGTTGCGCGCGACAACCAGCCAGGTCTTGCGCTTGCTGATTGGCGGGCACTCCTCGATGCGCACCACGTCGCCGATCTTGCAGAGATTCTGCTCGTCGTGCGCCGCGTACTTCTTCGAGAGCCGAATGAACTTCTTGTAGAGCGGATGCATCACCCGACGAGCGACAAGGACCGTCACGGTCTTGTCCATCTTGTCGCTGGTCACCCGCCCCGTCAGGACGCGCCTTGGCATCGCCCGCTCCTCAGGACTTGTCGGCGGAACGCGTACGCTCCGCCTGAATGGTCTTCACGCGCGCGATGTCGCGCCGAATGGCACGAAAACGCGCGACCCCTTCCTGCTGCCCGGTCGCCCGCTGGAAGCGCAGGTTGAACGCCTCCTTCTGCAGGTCGAGCACCATCACGGACAGCTCGTCCGCCGTCTTGGCCCGCAGGTCGGCCGGCTTGCTCTGCTTGCTCTGCTTGGCCATCTCTTACGCGTCCGCGATACGGGTGACGAATTTCGTGCGGATCGGCAGCTTCGCGGCACCGAGCGTGAGAGCCTCACGCGCCGTGTCGGCGGGAACGCCGTCCACCTCGAACATGATCCGGCCCGGCTTGACGCGAACCACCCAGTATTCGGGCGCGCCCTTGCCGGAACCCATGCGGACCTCGGCCGGCTTGCGGCTGACCGGGACGTCCGGGAAGATACGAATCCACACACGGCCCGTGCGCTTCATGGCACGCGTGATCGCGCGGCGAGCCGCCTCGATCTGACGCGCCGTCAGACGCTCCGGCTCAAGAGCCTTCAGCCCGTAGGCGCCGAACGTCAGCGATACGTTGCCCTTGGCCAGGCCGTGGATGCGGCCCTTGTGGGCCTTGCGGTAGTTGGTGCGCTTCGGTTGCAGCATCGTTCCAGGTCCTTACCGCTGCGGCGCCTGCTCGGCAGCGCGACGGTCCTGCGACAGCGGGTCATGAGCGAGGATCTCGCCCTTGAACACCCAGACCTTCACGCCACACGTGCCATAGGTCGTCTTGGCCGTGGCCACACCGAAATCGATGTCCGCGCGCAGCGTGTGCAGCGGAACCCGGCCCTCACGATACCACTCGGTGCGGGCAATCTCGGCCCCGCCCAACCGGCCGCCGCAGTTGATGCGGATGCCCTGGGCACCGAGGCGCATCGCCGACTGCACCGCCCGCTTCATCGCGCGGCGGAACGCCACGCGACGCTCCAGCTGCTGGGCGATGTTCTCGGCCACCAGCGTGGCGTCGATCTCGGGCTTGCGGATCTCGACGATGTTCAGCGCCACGTCCGCCTTCGCCATGCGGGCGAGATCCTTGCGCAGAGCCTCGATGTCCTGGCCCTTCTTGCCGATCACCACGCCCGGACGCGCGGCATAGATCGTGACGCGCGGCTTCTTGGCCGGACGCTCGATCACCACGCGCGAGACGCCGGCGCCGCTCAGCTTGCGGCGCAGATGGCTGCGCAGGCGGAGATCCTCGTGCAGCAGACTGGCATAATCGGTGCCGGCATACCAGCGCGAATCCCAGGTGCGGTTGATTCCCAGCCGGAGTCCGACCGGATTGACCTTGTGTCCCATCAGGCGGCTCCCTGCTCGGCCTCGGAGGCCGCATCCTTCGCGGCTTCCTGGGCGCGCTCGGCCACCACGATCTTGAGATGGCTGAACCACTTCTCCACCCGCGCGGCACGACCACGGCCGCGCGCGCTGAAGCGCCGCATCACCATCGAACGACCCACCTCGGCGCGGGCGACGACCAGACGGTCGACATCCAGCTGGTGGTTGTTCTCGGCGTTGGCGATTGCGCTCTCCAGTACCTTCTTGACCTGCTGGGCGATGCGCCGCTTGCTGAAAGTCAGCGCCGCCATGGCATCAGAGGCCGGACGGTTGCGGATCAGACCCGCCACCACGTTCAACTTGCGGGGGCTCACCCGGATATTGCTGAGAATGGCCTGAGCTTCGCTGTCGGCCAGCCTTCTCGCCTGCTTCGCTTTGCTCATCTCAGGCCCGCTTCGCCTTCTTGTCGGCCGAGTGGCCATGGAAGGTCCGGCTCGGCGAGAACTCGCCGAACTTGTGCCCGACCATGTTCTCGTTCACCTGAACCGGCAGATACTTATGGCCGTTGTAGACCCCGAAAGTCAGACCGACGAACTGCGGCAGGATCGTCGAGCGGCGCGACCAGATCTTGATGATCTCGTTGCGGCCCGACTCGCGCGAGGCGTCGGCCTTGTTGAGCAGGTACCCGTCCACGAACGGGCCCTTCCAGACGGAACGTGCCATCGGATCAGCCCTTCCCCTTGTTGCGGTGGCGGATGATCAAATGATCGGTCCGCTTGTTCACGCGAGTCTTGAAGCCCTTGGTCGGCTTGCCCCACGGAGTGACCGGGTTGCGGCCACCCGAGCTGCGACCCTCGCCGCCGCCCAGAGGATGATCGACCGGGTTCATCACCACGCCGCGGTTGTGCGGGCGGCGCCCCAGCCAGCGGCTGCGCCCGGCCTTGCCGAGCTGCTGGTTGGAGTTGTCGGGGTTGGAGACCGCGCCGATGCTGGCCATGCACTCGCCCCGCACCATGCGAAGCTCGCCGCTCATCAGCTTGATCTGCGCGTAGCCGGCGTCCTTGCCGACCAGCTGGGCATACTGCCCGGCCGCCCGGGCCAGCTTGCCGCCTGCGCCCTGCTTGAGCTCGACGTTGTGCACGATCGTGCCCACCGGGATCGCAGCCAGCGGCATCGCATTGCCCGGCTTGATGTCGCAGCGTGCACCGGAAACCACCTGGTCCCCGGCCTTCAGACGCTGCGGCGCCAGGATGTAGGCCAGCTCGCCATCGGCATACTTGATCAGCGCGATGAAGGCGGTGCGGTTGGGATCGTATTCCAGCCGCTCGACCGTCGCCGCCACATCGAACTTCCGACGCTTGAAGTCGATGATGCGATAGCTGCGCTTGTGCCCACCGCCGCGGAAACGCGTGGTGATGTGGCCATGATTGTTGCGCCCGCCCGAGGAGGACTTGCCGACGGTCAATGCCTTGACCGGCTTGCCCTTCCACAGCTCCGAACGCTCCACCAGCACCGTGCCGCGAAGGCTCGGAGTGGCTGGGGTAAAGCTCCTGAGTGCCATCTTGATGCCCTCGCCTCAGGCCAGCCCGGTGGTCAGATCGATCGACTGACCCTCGGCGAGCCGCACATAGGCCTTCTTGACGTCCGAACGCTTGCCCGGCCGGCCCTTGAAACGCTTGACCTTGCCCTTCTGGACCAGCGTGTTCACCGTCGTCACCTTGACGCCGAACAGGCCTTCCACCGCTTCCTTGATCTGCGGCTTCGTCGCGTCCAGCGAAACGCGGAACACGTACTGGCCGCCCTCGGTGACGCGCGTCGCCTTCTCGGTGATCACCGGGCTGCGAACCAGCGCATACATCGCCTCGCGGGTCAGCGTGGGCTTCTTCGGCGCCTTCTGGGTCTCGCTCATGCCAGGCGCTCCTTCAGCCCTTCGACGCCGGCGGTGGTGATCGCCAGCACGTCATGGGCCAGAATGTCGTAGACGTTGGCGCCGACCGTCGGCAGCACGTCCACTCCGAAGATGTTGCGCGCAGCCTTGAGGAAGGCCTCGTCCACCGCACGGTCGACGATCAGCGCCGAGCCCCAGCCCAGCGCCTTCAGCTTGGCGGAGAGATCCTTGGTCTTGGCCGAACCGGCCGCGGCCTCGATCACCACCAGCTTGCCTTCCTTGGCCTTCTGCGACAGCGCGCAGATCAGGCCGAGGCGACGCACCTTCTTGGGAAGGCTGTATTCGTGGCTGCGCACCACCGGGCCGTGAACCACACCGCCGGTGCGGAACTGCGGCGCGCGCAGGCTGCCCTGGCGGGCGTTGCCGGTGCCCTTCTGGCGATAGGGCTTCTTCGTGGTGCCCTGCACCTCGCCCATGCCCTTCACCTTGTGGGTGCCGGCCCGGCGCTTGGCGAGCTGCCAATGCACCACACGGGCCAGGATATCCGCACGCGGCTCGGCGCCGAAAATCTCATCAGGCAGCTCGGCGGTGCCGGCGCTACCGTTGTCGAGGGTCTTGATCTCGATCTGCATGTTCTTCGCCCTCAGCCCGCAGCGCCAAGCAGCGCGGCCGGATACGGGGCCTCTTTCGGAGCGGCGATCTTCACGGCATCCCGCACCAGAACGAAGCCACCCTTGGCACCCGGAACCGCGCCCTTGATCATCAGAAGCCCGCGCGCGACATCGACCGCGGCCACCTCAAGATTGAGGGTGGTCACCCGCTCGACGCCGAGATGGCCGGCCATCTTCTTGTTTTTGAAGGTCTTGCCAGGATCCTGGCGGTTGCCCGTCGAACCGTGGGAACGATGGCTGACCGACACGCCGTGGGTCGCTTCCAGGCCGCGGAAGTTCCAGCGCTTCATCGCGCCGGCAAATCCCTTGCCCTTGGTCGTGCCGGTGACGTCCACCCGCTGGCCGATCACGAAATGCTCCGGCGAGAGCATGGCCCCCACCTCCAGCACCGCAGCCGCATCGACGCGGAACTCGGCGAGCTTCGCCTTGGGCTCCACCTTCGCCTTGGCGAAGTGCCCCTTGTTCGGCTTGCTGACGTTCTTCACCTTGGCCTTGCCCCAGCCAAGCTGCACCGCGTCATACCCGTCGGTCTCGGTCGTGCGCGCCGCCACCACCTGCACCTCGTCGAGGTGCAGCACAGTGACGGGAACGTGCGTGCCGTCTTCCCTGAAAAGCCGGGTCATCCCCAGCTTCTTTGCCAATAATCCTGTGCGCATTATCTCTTTCCCAGAGGGACCCGACCCCGAAGGCCGGGTCCTTAGGCCAATGTTTCAGTCGGCCGTCAGAGCTTGATCTCGACGTCCACACCCGCCGCCAGGTCGAGCTTCATCAGCGCATCGACCGTCTGCGGCGTCGGCTCGACAATGTCGAGAAGCCGGCGATGAGTCCTGATCTCGAACTGTTCGCGGCTCTTCTTGTCGACGTGCGGCGAGCGGTTGACGGTAAACCGCTCGATATGCGTGGGCAGCGGGATCGGTCCGCGCACCCGCGCGCCCGTACGCTTGGCCGTGTTCACGATCTCCTTCGTGCTGTTGTCGAGCACGCGGTGGTCGTACGCCTTCAGGCGGATGCGGATGTTCTGGTTGTCCATCACTCTTCGTCCGATTCGCGAACCGATCCCTCGCCCATCACTCGACGATCTTCGTCACCGCGCCGGCACCGACCGTCCGGCCACCCTCGCGGATGGCGAACCGCAGGCCCTCGGACATGGCGACCGGCTGAATCAGCTCGACGTCCATCGAGGCGGTGTCGCCCGGCATCACCATCTCGGTGCCTTCCGGCAGGTTCACGATGCCGGTCACGTCGGTGGTGCGGAAGTAGAACTGTGGGCGGTAGTTGGTGAAGAACGGCGTGTGACGGCCACCCTCATCCTTCGTCAGGATGTACGCCTGCGCCTTGAACTTGTGGTGCGGGGTGATGCTGCCGGGCTTGGCCAGAACCTGGCCGCGCTCGACTTCCTCGCGCTTCGTGCCGCGCAGCAGGGTGCCGATGTTGTCGCCGGCCTGCCCCTGGTCGAGCAGCTTGCGGAACATCTCGACGCCCGTCACCGTGGTCTTGGTGGTCGGCTTGATGCCGACGATCTCGACCTCGTCGCCCACCTTCACGATGCCGCGCTCGACACGGCCGGTCACCACGGTGCCGCGGCCGGAGATCGAGAACACGTCCTCGACCGGCATCAGGAAGGGCTTGTCGATCTCGCGCTCGGGCTGCGGGATGTAGGAATCCACCGCATCCATCAGCTTAATGATCGAGTTGCGGCCGAGCTCGGGGTCGCCGTCGGCCAGCGCCACGGTGGCAGAACCACGGATGATCGGAATCTCGTCGCCGGGGAACTTGTAGGAGGTCAGCAGCTCGCGGACTTCCATCTCGACCAGGTCGAGCAGCTCGGGGTCGGCGATGTCGCACTTGTTGAGGTAGACGACCAGCGCCGGCACGCCGACCTGACGGGCGAGCAGGATGTGCTCACGGGTCTGCGGCATCGGGCCATCGGCCGCGGAGACCACCAGGATCGCGCCGTCCATCTGCGCGGCACCGGTGATCATGTTCTTGACGTAGTCGGCGTGGCCTGGGCAGTCGACGTGCGCGTAGTGGCGCTTCGCGGTCTCGTACTCGACGTGCGCGGTCGAGATCGTGATGCCACGGGCCCGCTCTTCCGGGGCCTTGTCGATCTGGTCATAGGCGGTGAACGTCGCGCCGCCCTGTTCGGCCAGAATCTTGGTGATCGCAGCCGTCAGCGTGGTCTTGCCATGGTCAACATGGCCGATCGTGCCGATATTGCAGTGCGGTTTCGTCCGCTCGTATTTCGCCTTGGCCATCGTCGTATTCTCCGTGCCCGCTCTGAGATCCCGAGGGATCCGGGGTTATGGGTCTGTCCTTACCAGCGATAGTGGCTGAAGGCCTTGTTCGCCTCAGCCATGCGATGCGTATCTTCGCGCTTCTTCACCGCCGCGCCACGGTTGTTCACGGCGTCGAGGAGCTCGTTGGAAAGCCGCTCCTCCATCGTGTGCTCACCGCGCTTGCGCGAGGCGTCGATGATCCAACGGATCGCCAGCGCCTGGCGCCGCTCCGTCCGGACCTCGACCGGCACCTGGTACGTCGCACCGCCAACGCGGCGGGACCGCACCTCGACTGCCGGCTTCACGTTGTCCAGCGCGTCGTGGAACATCCGCACCGGGTCGGCCTGCTGGCCACCCCGACGCTTCAGCGAATCCAGCGCGCCGTAGACGATCGTCTCGGCACCCGACTTCTTGCCATCGTACATCAGCGCATTCATGAAACGGCTGATGACGACATCGCCGAACTTCGCGTCCGGCAGAATTTCGCGCTTGGTGGCGCGGCGACGGCGGCTCATGTCGCGCTCCTCACTTCGGCCGCTTCGCGCCGTACAGCGAACGACGCTGACGACGCTTCGCGATGCCCTGGGTATCAAGCACACCACGCAGGATGTGGTAGCGCACGCCGGGGAGGTCCTTCACGCGGCCTCCGCGGATCAGCACTACGCTGTGCTCCTGCAGGTTGTGCCCCTCACCGGGGATGTAGCTGACCACCTCATAGCCGTTGGTCAGGCGCACCTTGGCCACCTTACGAAGGGCCGAGTTCGGCTTCTTCGGGGTGGTGGTATAGACGCGCGTGCAGACACCGCGCTTCTGGGGGCATCCCTGGAGCGCCGGAACCTTATTGCGCTTCGCGGCAGGCTCGCGCCCCTTCGCGATCAGCTGGTTGATGGTCGGCATAGACCCTCTTTTACCCTTCCTGTGCCAGCCCCGAACGCGGCCGGACATCGTCCATCAGCAACGCCCGCAACGGGCGGCAATCGCCCTGCGGGTTCGACGCTGCCCGCGGCCTGAGCTCCCCGCTCATCGGGGGGCGGCGCCGCACGCTTGTGCCTGCATACGTCAGACGACCGTCCCCTGAAGGAGCCGGCCGAGGGCGCGGAACCTACGGGCGCTGCCCGTCAGAGTCAAGCGCCCGGCACCTTTCCAGCCAGGAAAACCTATGCACCCCACGCGCAGCCTCGCTGCGAGGACGGGGGGCTTGGCCTTCCAGACCGGCTGCCGATGCAATCACACCGAACGGGCCGGGAGATACCCCCCGGCCCGGGCTTCGGCAACCCTTATTCAGCCGCGGTCAGTCTTCGGCCGCAGCCCCTTCGGCAGGAAGCGCCGGAGCCGGCTCCTGCCGGCCCAGAACTCCCTCGTCGTGGCCGGCCGCAATCGAGCGCAGCCGGTTCATCACGCTTCCCGTGCCCGCCGGGATCAGACGCCCGACGATCACGTTCTCCTTCAGCCCGTTGAGCGTATCCACCTTGCCCGCCGTCGCCGCCTCGGTCAGCACCCGCGTGGTCTCCTGGAAGGAGGCCGCACTGATGAAGCTGTGCGTCTGCAGGCTGGCTTTGGTGATGCCCTGCAACACCGGCATCGCCGAGGCCGGACGCTCGTCCTTGGCCAGCTTGGTGTTCTCGCGCTCGAAATCGAAGCGGTCCACCTGCTCGCCGGCCAGGAACGTCGTATCGCCCGGGTCGAGAACCTCAACCTTCTGCAGCATCTGGCGAACGATCACCTCGATGTGCTTGTCGTTGATCTTCACGCCCTGGAGTCGATAGACGTCCTGGATCTCGTTCACCAGGTAGTCCGACAGCGCCTCGACACCCAGAACCTTCAGGATGTCATGCGGCACGCGCGGACCGTCGACCAGCGGATCGCCCACGCGGACGAAATCGCCTTCCTGGACCGAGACGTGCTTGCCCTTCGGGATCAGATAGTCGGTCTCTTCGCCCGTCTCGTCGTTCTTCACGATGACCCGGCGCTTGGCCTTGTAATCCTTGCCGAACTCGACGCGGCCGTCGGTCTCGGAAATGATCGCATGGTCCTTCGGGCGCCGCGCCTCGAACAGTTCGGCGACGCGGGGCAAACCACCCGTGATGTCACGGGTCTTCGACCCTTCGCGCGGGATACGGGCCAGCACGTCACCGGCGCTGACCTGCGCCCCGTTCTCGACCGACAGCAGCGAATCGGGCGAGAGGAAGTAGCGGGCGTCGTTGCCGTTGGACAGCTTGATGACGTTGCCGTTCGCGTCCTTGAGCTGCAGGCGCGGACGCAGGTCCACACCCTTGGCCGCCTGCTTGTAGTCGACGACCACCTTCGAGGTCAGGCCCGTCACTTCGTCCATCCGCTCGACGAGCGTGATGGAGTCGATCAGGTCCAGATACTCGACCGTTCCCGACTGCTCGGTGATGATCGGCAGGGTGTACGGATCCCACTCGGCCAGCTTCTGGGCGCGTGTGACCGTGGCCCCTTCTTCCACCAGCAGGCGCGCGCCGTAAGGCACGCGGAAGCGGGCACGCTCGACCCCCTTCTCGTCCGTCAGCACGATCTCGCAGTTACGCGACATCACGATCGGCACGTTCTGGCTGTTATGGACGACGTTGCGGTTGTTGATCGTCACCTGCCCGTCACGCGACGCCTCGACCATCGACTGCTCGGCGCCACGCTGCGCCGCACCACCGATATGGAAGGTACGCATGGTGAGCTGGGTGCCCGGCTCGCCGATCGACTGGGCCGCGATCACGCCGACAGCCTCGCCGATATTGACCGGCGTGCCGCGCGCCAGATCGCGCCCGTAGCACAGGCCGCAGACGCCGACCCGGCTCTCGCAGGTCAGGACCGAACGGATCAGCATGCTTTCCACGCCGGCCTTCTCGATCTTCTCGGCCAGGGCCTCGTCGATCAGCAGGTCGCGCTTCACCAGCACGTCGCCCGTCGACGGGTCCAGCACATCGGCCGCGACCGTGCGGCCCAGAATCCGCTCGGATAGCGAGGAGACGACTTCGCCGCCATCCATCACGGCACGAACCGTCAGGCCGCGCTCGGAACCGCAATCTTCCTCGACGATGATGCAGTCCTGCGCCACGTCGACCAGACGACGGGTCAGGTAACCCGAGTTCGCGGTCTTCAGCGCGGTGTCCGCCAGCCCCTTGCGGGCGCCGTGGGTCGAGGTGAAGTAATCGAGAACCGACAGGCCTTCCTTGAAGTTGGCGATGATCGGCTGCTCGATGATCTCGCCCGACGGCTTGGCCATCAGGCCGCGCATGCCGGCCAGCTGCTTCATCTGCGCCGGCGACCCACGGGCACCGGAGTGGCTCATCATCCACACCGAGTTCGTGACCTTGCCGACCTCCTGGCGCGAGATCTCCTTCATCATCGCGGCCTGCACCTCGTCGGTGCAGCGCGACCAGGCATCGACCACCTTGTTGTAGCGCTCGCCAGCGGTGATCAGACCGTCCTGATACTGCTGTTCGAACTCCTTCACCTCGGTGGCGGTGCGATCGACCAGGCCCTTCTTCTCGGTCGGGATGATCATGTCATCCTTGCCGAACGAAATGCCGGCCTTGGCCGCGTGACGGAAGCCCAGCCCCATCATGCGGTCGCAAAAGATCACCGCTTCCTTCTGACCGCAGTGACGATAGACCGCGTCGATCACGTCCGACACGTTCTTCTTCGTCAGCTGCTTGTTGATCAGCGCGAAGGGAATCGCCGCATGACGCGGCAGGATCTGCGCGATCAGCATACGGCCCGGCGTGGTGATGACGGTCTGGCGCACGGGCTTGCCGTCGGCATCCACCGTCTCGTACCGCGCGACGATCTTGTCATGCAGCTTGATGGCGCCGGCCGACAGGGCGTACTCGACCTCGCCGACCGTGGCGAAGGACGACGCGCCCTGCACCGTGATCCGGCCCTCGGCGTCGTACTCGTTACGGTCGGGCGTGACGCGGAACTCGGGCGTCTCGAGGCTGAGATAATACAGCCCCAGCACGATGTCCTGCGACGGCACGATGATCGGCTTGCCGTTGGCGGGGCTGAGGATGTTGTTGGTCGACATCATCAACACGCGCGCTTCCAACTGGGCCTCGAGGCTCAGCGGGACGTGCACGGCCATCTGGTCGCCATCGAAATCCGCGTTGAAGGCGGTGCAGACCAGCGGGTGAAGCTGGATCGCCTTGCCTTCGATCAGCACCGGCTCGAACGCCTGGATGCCCAGGCGATGCAGCGTCGGCGCGCGGTTCAGCATCACCGGATGCTCGCGGATCACCTCTTCGAGGATGTCCCACACCTCGGGACGCTCCTTCTCCACCATCCGCTTCGCGGCCTTGATGGTGGTGGCGTGACCGTATTTCTCGAGCTTCGAGTAGATGAACGGCTTGAACAGCTCCAGCGCCATCTTCTTGGGCAGACCGCACTGGTGCAGCTTCAGCTCGGGGCCGACGGTGATGACCGAACGGCCGGAGTAGTCCACGCGCTTGCCCAGCAGGTTCTGGCGGAAGCGGCCCTGCTTGCCCTTGAGCATGTCGGAGAGCGACTTCAGCGGGCGCTTGTTGGCCCCCGTGATGGCGCGCCCGCGCCGGCCGTTGTCGAACAGCGCGTCCACCGCCTCCTGCAGCATGCGCTTCTCGTTGCGCACGATGATGTCGGGCGCGCGCAGCTCGATCAGCCGCTTGAGGCGGTTGTTGCGGTTGATGACGCGGCGATAGAGGTCGTTGAGGTCCGAGGTCGCGAACCGGCCGCCGTCGAGCGGCACCAGCGGGCGCAACTCGGGGGGGATCACCGGGACCACGTCGAGGATCATCCACTCGGGCTTGCAGCCCGACTCCGAGAACGCCTCGACCAGCTTCAGGCGCTTGACCAGCTTCTTGCGCTTGGCCTCGGAGGTGGTCTCCTTCAGATCGGCGCGCAGCTTCACCTTCTCGGCGTCGCAGTCGATCTCGTGGAGAACGCTCTTGATCGCCTCGGCCCCGATGCCGGCGCGGAAGGCGTCCTCGCCGAACTCGTCCTGCTTGTCGAGCAGCTGCTCCTCGGTGAGGAGCTGGTGCAGCTTGAGGTCGGTCAGGCCCGGCTCGAGAACCACGTAGCTCTCGAAGTAGAGGATCTTCTCAAGCTCCTTGAGCGTGAGATCGACCATCAGGCCGATACGGCTCGGCAGGGACTTGAGGAACCAGATGTGCGCCACCGGCGAGGCCAGCTGGATGTGGCCCATGCGCTCGCGGCGCACCTTGGCCAGCGTGACTTCCACGCCGCACTTCTCGCAGATGATGCCGCGGAACTTCATCCGCTTGTACTTGCCGCACAGGCACTCGTAGTCCTTGATCGGCCCGAAGATGCGCGCGCAGAACAGTCCGTCGCGCTCGGGCTTGAAGGTGCGGTAGTTGATCGTCTCGGGCTTCTTGATCTCGCCGTAGGACCACGAAAGGATCTGCTCCGGAGAAGCCAGCTGGATGCGGATCTGATCGAAGGTCATCGACTGGCCGGTCTGGCCAAGGATCTTCATCAGCTCGTTCATACTCTCACCCCGCACACCGGGGCCGAAGCCCCGGCGACTTGAAAGAATGGGATCTGGTCCGCCATGGACCGCAGGCGCGTCGCGCTACTCAAACCGGATGCATGTCCAGATCGACGTTCAGGCCGAGCGACTTCAGCTCCTTCACCAGAACGTTGAAGCTCTCGGGGACGCCGGCCTCGAAGTTGTCCTGCTCGCGCACGATCGCCTCGTAGACCTTGGTGCGACCCGACACGTCGTCGGACTTCACCGTCAGCATCTCCTGCAGCGTGTAGGCGGCGCCGTAGGCCTCCAGGGCCCAGACCTCCATCTCGCCGAAACGCTGCCCGCCGAACTGGGCCTTGCCGCCGAGAGGCTGCTGGGTGACCAGGCTGTACGGCCCGATCGAACGCGCATGGATCTTGTCGTCGACCAGGTGGTGCAGCTTCAGCATGTACTTGACGCCCACCGTGACCTTGCGCGCGAACGGCTCGCCCGTGCGCCCGTCGGTCAGCGTCACCTGCCCGCCCTTCGGCAGACCGGCCCGCGCCAGCATGTGCTCGATGTCGGAGATGCGCGCGCCGTCGAACACCGGGGTCGCGATGGGGATGCCCGGCTTGAGGTTGGTGCAGAGCTCGATGAGTTCCGCATCGTCCATCGGGGCGATTTCCTCGGCGAACACCTTCTCGCCGTAGATCTCCTTGAGCATGTCCAGCAGCTTCTGCCGCTCGACGCCGCTCTCGCGGTACTGGTTGACCAGCTCGCCGATCTCGTGGCCCAGCGTGGCGCAGGCCCAGCCGAGATGCGCCTCGAGGATCTGCCCGAGGTTCATGCGGCTCGGCACGCCCAGGGGATTCAGCACCAGATCGACCGGCGTGCCGTCCTCCAGGAAGGGCATGTCCTCCACCGGGATCACCCGCGAGACCACACCCTTGTTGCCGTGACGACCGGCCATCTTGTCGCCCGGCTGCAGCTTGCGCTTCACCGCGACGAACACCTTGACCATCTTCATCACGCCGGGCGGCAACTCGTCGCCGCGCTGCAGCTTCTCGACCTTGCTTTCGAAGCGCGCCTGGATGCGGGCCACGGCGGCGTCGAACTCGCGCCGCAGCACTTCCAGCTCGACCATCACCGGATCGGCGGCAACGGTGATGTTGCGCCATGCACCGCGCGGATGCTCGGCCAGCACTTCCTCGGTGATCTCGGTGCCCGAACGGATGCCCTTGAAGCCCGTGCCGGATACCTGGCCCACCAGACGCTCGCGCAGCCGGTTGTAGAACGACCGCTCCTGGATCGCGCGCTCGTCGTCGCGGTCCTTGGCCAGACGCTCGATCTCGGCGCGCTCGATCGCCATCGCGCGCTCGTCCTTGTCCACGCCGCGGCGGTTGAAGACGCGCACGTCCACGATGGTGCCCGTCACCCCCGGCGGGAGCTTGAGCGAGGTGTCGCGCACGTCGGAGGCCTTCTCGCCGAAGATGGCACGCAGCAGCTTCTCCTCGGGGGTCATCGGGCTCTCGCCCTTCGGGGTGACCTTGCCCACCAGGATGTCACCGGGGTTCACCTCGGCGCCGATGTAGACGATGCCCGCCTCGTCGAGGTTCTTGAGGGCCTCCTCGCCGACGTTGGGAATGTCGCGGGTGATCTCCTCCTGGCCGAGCTTGGTGTCGCGGGCCATCACCTCGAACTCTTCGATGTGGATCGAGGTGAACACATCGTCGCGCGAGATGCGCTCGGAGATGAGGATGGAGTCCTCGTAGTTGTAGCCGTTCCAGGGCATGTAGGCGACCAGCACGTTGCGTCCCAGCGCCAGCTCGCCCAGCTCGGTGGAAGGCCCGTCAGCGATGATGTCGCCCGAGGCCACCCGGTCGCCCACCTTCACCAGCGGACGCTGGTTGATGCAGGTGCTCTGGTTGGAGCGCATGAACTTGCGCAGACGGTAGATGTCCACGCCCTTGGTCGTGCCGTCCTCGGCGGTGGCCCGCACCACGATGCGCGCGCCGTCGATCTGGTCGATCACGCCGCCGCGCTTGGCGACGATGGTGGCCCCCGAGTCGCGCGCGACCGCGGCCTCCATCCCGGTGCCCACCAGCGGCGCGTCGTTGCGCAGCAGCGGCACCGCCTGGCGCTGCATGTTCGAGCCCATCAGCGCGCGGTTGGCGTCGTCGTTCTCAAGGAAGGGAATCAGCGCCGCGGCGACCGAGACCAGCTGTTTGGGCGAGACGTCGATCGCCGTCACCTCCTCGGGGCGCACCAGGCGGAAATCGCCCTGCTTGCGCACCGAGACCAGCTCCTCCTTGAAGTGCCCGTCCTCAGCCTGGGGGGCGTCGGCCTGGGCGACGACGAGCTTCTCCTCCTCCATGGCGGAGAGGTATTTCCACTCGTTCTGCACCACGCCGTCCCTCACCAGACGGTACGGGGTCTCGATGAAGCCGTACTTGTTCACCTTGGCATAGGTGGCGAGCGAGTTGATCAGGCCGATGTTCGGCCCTTCCGGGGTCTCGATCGGGCAGATGCGGCCGTAATGCGTCGGGTGCACGTCGCGCACCTCGAAGCCGGCGCGCTCGCGGGTCAGACCGCCCGGCCCCAGGGCCGAAAGGCGCCGCTTGTGCGTCACCTCGGAGAGCGGGTTGGTCTGGTCCATGAACTGGCTGAGCTGGCTGGAGCCGAAGAACTCGCGCACCGCCGCCGCCGCCGGCTTGGCGTTGATGAGGTCGTGCGGCATCACCGTGTCGATGTCCACCGAGCCCATGCGCTCGCGGATCGCACGCTCCATGCGCAGCAGGCCGACGCGATACTGGTTCTCCATCAGCTCGCCC
>CALNAL010000446.1 GCA_937874445.1 uncultured Acetobacteraceae bacterium
ATCTACACCTAAGCCTTCGTCGGCAGCGTCAGATGTGTATAAGAGACAGCGGCAGCAAGGTAAGGTGTTCTCCTTTCGAGAAAGGAGAACCAGGAAAGCTTTATTCGTGAAGGCTCCGCGCCTGTGTCAGACGCAGAGCCAAATGGGGAAAAGTCCTTTTTGCTTCTTTTTCCTTCAGGAAAAAGAAGACCTTCCTTTTTCTCCCCAGACGACAACCGCCGCTCCCGGACAAAAGCCGGGGGCGGCGGTGCCATTTCTGCCGTGGACGGGAAAGCATGACCCTTCCCGTCAGGAGCGTTTCCGCTCGAGCGATGCGCTCTCAGCGCCAGAGGGGCTTGTCGGCCTCGAACTGCGCCTGGGCGCGAGAGATGCCGAGATCCTGCAGCATGCGATCGTCCAGATCGGAGAGCTGGCGGCGCGTGATGTAGTTGCGCCAGGCGCGGGCGAAGAAGCTGCGCGGATCGAACTTGTTGTGCGAGGCGGAGCCCCGCGGGAGGGTGGTGGTGCGAGAGAGGGCGATCGTGGTCATCGCTCGGTTCCTTAAGAGATTTGGCCCGTGAGGCTTGTGCCTCGTTCTGGTGTCGAGCCCGTGTGACGCCTCTCATATGACGGGTCCAGGCGGATAACGGAAATGAATTGTATGGATAGATCACATCAGATACGCTGATGCCCATGGCACTCCCCTCCGGCATCGATCCCGACCTGCTGCGCACCTTCGCGTATATCGCGGAGGAAGGCAGCTTCACCCGCGCGGCCGAGCGCGTCGGACGGACGCAGTCGGCGGTTTCCATGCAGATGCAGCGCCTCGAGGCCCTGCTCGGCGAGCGCGTACTGCTGCGCGGCAAGGGGGGCACGGTCTCGCTCACGCCGCACGGGCGCTACCTGCTGGAGCGGACCCGCGAGCTGCTGGCGCTCAACGACGAGATCTGGGCGACCTTCCGCGCCCCCACGGTGCAGGGCACGGTGCGCCTGGGCACCCCCGACGACTACGCCCTGCGCTATGTGCCGCAGGTGTTGCGGCGCTTCGCCGATACCCACCCGGGCGTGGAGGTCGAGGTGCTGTGCGCCCCCTCCAGCGAGCTGGCGGAACGGCTCAAGGAGGGCGAACTCGACCTCACCCTCTGCACCGAGGGCAACGAGCCCAAGGGCTGGGCCTCCACCGAGCTGTGGCGCGGGCCGCTGCGCTGGATCACCTCCGAGCGCGGCACGCCGCACCGGCTCGACCCGCTGCCGGTGGCGCTGGCCGAACGCGACTGCGCGTGGCGGCGCATCACCATCCGCGCGCTGGAACGGGCGGGACGGCGCTACCGCGTCGCCTATACCTCGGCCTCGCTGATCGGCACCCATGCACCGGTGCTGGCCGGGCTCGCGGTGACGGTCTCGGCGATCGACTGGATGCCGCCCGGGGTGCGCGCCCTGCCGCCGGGCGAGGGGCTGCCCGCCCTGCCCGACACCTCCATCCTGCTGCTCAAGGGGCAGGAGGCACGCCAGCCGGTGACCGACGTGCTGGAGGCGCATATCGTCGAAACCTTCAGCGCCGAACGGCTCCGGCCGATGGCGGCCGAGTAGCGGCGACGGTGCGTCCGCTCCTCCGGTTCTAAAGAGTGATTAACCCTTCGCTCCCATAATCCTGCAGCTGCGCATTTGCAGGGAGGTGGAGTGGTGTCCGCTTTGAGCCAGGCTGATGTCAGGAGGTTGCTTGCCGAGCCGACACCCGAGGTGCGTGCCGAACTCGCCGGAAAGCTGGGCCGGGAGAGTATGCTGCTGGACCTCACGTCCGCCGAGGTGGGTATCGCCCAGGACATCATCCGCGTGCTGGCACGCGACATCGAAGAATCGGTGCGTGCCTCCCTGGCCCAGAGCCTGCGCAACTCCCACCTGCTGCCCCACGACGTGGCCCTGCGCCTGGCCAGTGACATCGACAAGGTGGCCCTGCCGATCCTTTCCGAATCCCAGGTGCTGACCCCCGAGGACCTGATCGACATCGTCCAGGGCTCGCCTCTCGCCAAACAGCGTGCCGTCGCCCGGCGCAGCGATCTCCCCGAGGCGGTCTCCGACGTCATCATGGATCTGGGCGGAGAAGGGGCGGTGTCCGACCTGCTCGACAACGCCACGGCCCACATCGGCGCGCACGGCTACGACCGCGCGCTCGACCGCTTCCCTCTCAGCGAGCCCATCAAGGAAAAAATGGTGTCGCGCGAGAGCCTGCCGCTCGCCGTCTCCGAACGCCTGGTCAGTCTGGTCTCCGAGCGGCTGGGGCAACGCCTCGCCGCGCGCCACGAACTTTCCCCGGGCATCGCCGCCAACATCATCATGCGCTCGCGCGAGGCGAGCATGCTGAAGTTCACCTACGGGCGCGGCGAGATCGAATTGCGCGACCTCGCCGTCGACATGAAGATGCACGGCCGGCTGACCCCTTTCCTGATCCTGCGTGCGCTGTGCTACGGCGACCTCGCCTTCTTCGAGATCGCCATGGCCGTGCGCGCCGGCGTGCCTATTTCCAATGCCCGCACGCTGATCACCGACAGCGGGCCCAAGGGGCTGCGCGCCCTGTTTGACCGGTGCGGTTTTCCCGAACGGATCTACCCGGCCATGCGCACGGCCTTGGACGTGGTGCGCGGCGTGCCTTTCGACGGCAACCAGGAGGAACTCGATACCTACCGCGCCCGCATCCTCACCCGCATCCTGACCCAGTTCGAGGCCTTCGATCCCGAGGACCTGGCCTATCTGATGGGAAAACTCGGCGACTATCTCGATACGGCTGCCGAACGGGCCGCCTGACGAGAGCTTTTCCCGTTCGCGCTGGCTCCCGGAAAGTACTCTAGCTCTTTGTTTCTCCGAGCAGATTCGCGCGACGTGACGATCCTGCCAGATCGCGATCTGCTCTAGGCGACTCCGGCTTCCAGCGCCTCGATGTCGGCATCGCTGAAGCCGAAATGATGGCCGATCTCGTGAATCAGCACGCTCGCCACCAGCCGCGAAAGATCTTCTCCCGTATCAATCCATTCCGCAAGAATCGGCTGGCGATATAGAAAAATCAGGTCCGGCAGACGCGCCGTATCCTCCACGCTGCGCTGCGTCAGCGGCGTGCCCTGGTAAAGGCCGGTGAGATCCCACGGCGATTCAAGCCCCATCTCCGCGACCGTCTCGTCGTCAGGGAATTCGTCCACTTGAATGCCCACCCCTGCCACATGGCGGGCCAGCCTCCGGGGAATCGCCCCCAGCGCGGCTTCGGCCAGCGCGGCGATCTCCTCCAGCGTCGGTGGGGTGGTGAAGCGTGATGCGACCATACCCCACTGCCGCACGAGCAGCCTCAATGGTCAAGGGGGGCGTGAGGCGTGCCTCACGTACCGGACTTCCTCCCCCGGTCTTCACGACAGAGCCGCGTGACTCTCTCGGGGAGGGCCGCCGGCACAAGCAGACGCCTCGTGTGCGGAATATTTCTCGGTCACGCCGCCGCACGATACGGGATGCCGTGCAATCCACAGAAAGGGGGACCGGGCACTGCCACCCGCTCCCCCTCCTTGCGTAGGTCAGTCAACTTCCCGCGGCATCGCCGTCTCGGAATCTCTCCGTCATGAAACCCGGAATGACGGCCTCAGGCTCAAGCGATGTTGAATTCGCGCTCAAGGTTGAACGGGCCCTTGGCGACGGCATTCACGGCAGGCTGTGCCGGGGAAACCGACTGAGGAATTGCGACAGGCATTCCCGGGTCGCGGATCATGTATCCACGTCCCCAAACCGTCCCGATCAGATTCTCGGCGCCGACCTGTGCCAGTTTCTTCCGCAGCTTGCAGATGAACACATCGATGATCTTGACTTCCGGCTCATCCATCCCGCCGTAGAGATGATTGAGGAAAGCCTCTTTCGTCAGCACCATGCCTTTTCTCAGAACGAGAAGTTCGAGAATGGCATATTCCTTTCCAGTCAGGTGGACTGGATTGTCTCCGATGAAGACTTCCCTGCTATCGAGATTCAACCGGAGATCGCCCACGTGGAGGCTCGGCTGACTGAATCCTTTGCTCCGCCGGATGACGGCCTGCATCCTGGCGACCAGCTCAGCCTTGTCGAAAGGCTTGGCCAGGAAATCATCGGCCCCCAGGGCGAGGCCCTTTACTTTTGCCTGCGGGCGAGTCAGTCCGGAAAGGATTAACACCGGGACATCGATGCGGGCCGCACGCATACGGCGAACGACATCGTATCCCTCGATATCCGGAAGCATCAGATCAAGTACAACGATATCGTAATCATAATGGCGTACCAGCTCCAGGGCTTCCTCCCCGGTGTCGGCATGATCCACGACCGCCCCTCCGGTGCGAAGCATAAGGGCGACGCCACGGGCTACGATGAGATCGTCTTCGACCAAAAGGACGCGCATTGATGACTCCCTCATTCCATCTGTGGTTGTAACCATACGCGCAATAGGGGCATTTAGCCACCATTTTTTCATCTTATGCGTGCATATTTCCGCAGCGCACGTAGAACAAACCGGGGGCATATCGCTAAAAATGATATTACAATCTTTTTTGTCAAACCAGAAAATATAATGAGACGCATCCCCTTCACCCAGGGCGCCGCCGCCGCCTTGTCGGGAATAAGCGGGACCCCTTCCCTGCAGTTGAAAGGGCAGGTCGCCGGAATTTCGGGCCTCGCCGTCGAGGTGTGCGGCCTTTCCCACTATCTGACGGTCGGCGATCGCGTCGGCCTGTGCGGCCGTGCCGGGCGCGAAATTGCCGCTGAAATCGTTGGATTCCGGGGGGGCGTCGCCCGGGCCATGACCTACGGTGCCTCCGAGGGGCTGGGCCCAGGCAGCGCGGTTTACTTCAAGCCGCCGGCCCCGGGAGCGCCGAGGAGCGCGGGCCTCTTCGTTTCGGACGCCTGGATCGGGCGTGTCATCGATCCTCTCGGGAGGCCCCTCGACCGCCGCGGACCTTTACCCCACGGACCGCGGCTGATGCCGGTGCGGGCCTCCCCCCCGGAGGCGACGCTGAGGGCACGCCTCGGCGAGAGGCTCGATCTGGGCGTGCGTGTCCTGAACGCCTTCACGACGTGCCGCCGCGGGCAGCGTCTTGGTCTCTTTGCGGCCTCTGGGGTCGGCAAATCGACCCTTCTGGCCATGCTGGCACGTCATACGGCTTGCGATGTCGCCGTCCTGGCCCTGGTCGGCGAGCGCGGCCGCGAAGTGCGCGAATTCCTGGAAGATGATCTCGGCGCGGCAGGTCTGCAGCATGCCGTCGTTGTCGTGGCCACCTCGGACCGCCCTCCGTTGCTGCGCCGGGAAGCCGCGTATGCGGCCATGACCGTCGCGGAATATTTCCGGGACCAAGGCAAGAACGTTCTGCTGCTCATGGATAGCGTGACACGGTTCTGCCTCGCCCTGCGCGAAATCGGCCTGGCCGCCGGGGAGCCTCCGGCGACACGGGGGTTCCCGCCCAGCGTGTTCGCCGAATTGCCCCGCCTGCTGGAACGGGCCGGACCGGGACAGGAGGTGGCGGGACGTCCGACCGGCCATATCACGGCTTTGTTTACGGTTCTGGTCGAAGGAGACGATCACGACGAGCCCGTTGCCGATGCGGTGCGAGGCATCCTCGATGGCCACGTGATCCTCGATCGCCACATCGGCGAGGGAGGGCGCTATCCGGCCGTCGATGTATTGCGCTCCCTGTCGCGCACGGTGCCCGGCTGCAACAATGACGCCGAGAATGCCGTCGCCCGGCGCGCCCGCAAAATCCTTGCGCTGCATGCGGATATGGCGGATCTGGTGCGGCTGGGCGCGTACAAGGCCGGTTCGGACCCCGCCGTGGACGAGGCGCTGGAGGTCATGCCGCGGCTGGAGGATGTCCTTCGCCAGGGACGCGACGAAAAAACCTCGCTGGCCGACAGTTTTGCCATGGTCAAGGCCGCTCTGGACGGCACGGCTCCTCCCCCGAAAGCTCCATCATGAGTCGCAACAGCCTGGAAACACTCAAGCGCTTCCGTCGGACCCAGTGCGAAGACGCGCGCAAGGCACTGGAGGTTTGCCAGGACGCCGAGGAAGCCGCCGGCATTGCCCTCCATAGTGCCGAGGTCGCAATCGTGCGCGAACAGGCCGCGGCCATGGCGCCTGATGCGCCCGACGGCACCGTGGAAAGCTTCGTGGCCTGGCTGCCCCACGGTCGCCAGGCAATCAGCCACGCAAGAGAAGCCCAGGAGAGGGCCGTGGCCGCCACCGTGCAGGCCCGCGCCGTCCTGGCCAGTGCCCGGGCCAGCGCCGAGGCGGTCGAAAAGCTGATCGAGGAGCGCGCCGCCGAGCAGAAGCGCCTCGGCCTCAAGGCGGAACAGGCCGAGCTGGACGAACTCGCACGACGCCCTCCCCAGTAGCAGCGCTCCCCCGTTTGGCTCAGGAGAGCGTTCTTCTTTATTCGTTCGGGCTCCGCGCCCGAAACGCGCTCGGGCCGGACGATGAAATGCCTGTTCGTCAATGAGTTGCCTGCCGTCGCAGGTAATTTTGATTCAATGGCCTCAGCCGAGGGGGACTGAATCCCGGCGACCGCCAAAAGGAACGCCGGCCAGCTGGGGAACCCGGGCCACCAGCGCCTGATGAAGCTCGTCGCGCCGCTCCCACAAGGACCGGTACCAGGCCAGGCGGCGTACCGTCTGCTGCCCCAGCATGCGGTGCTGGGCCACGACGGAACGGGCGGCCTCGGCAAGGATGCAGGCGCGGTCGGGGGCGGCCAGCAGATGCAGCAGCTGGCGTTCCAGATTGGCGGGCGTGCGGAAGATCAACCCCGTCTTCCCCTCCTCGATCGCATCGGCATAGACCGTCGGGCTGGCCAGAGCGACGACGCGATGCGCCGCGGCCTCGATGAACTTCAGGTCCGACTTGCACCTGTTGAAGCCGTTGTCGCGCAGGGGCATGAAGCAGATCTCGCAGGTCGAAAGCTGCTGGAGATAGGTGTCGTAGTCGCACAGGGGCGTGAAGCTCTTGTGCGGCGTGTCCAGGGCGTCAAAAAAGCCCCGATCGGCGATCACCCGTATCGTCAGGCGCTCTCCTGCCAGGGCGGTGACCGCATTGATCGCCGCGAGGTAGGGAGGCCATTCCTGGCTGCGGTTGATGCCGGCGAACAGCATCGTCAGATGGCCGGGATCCCTGAAATTGACCGGGCTGGGAAGGCTCGCGATGGCGTTGGGGAAGACGGCGATTTCAGGATTCTGCGGACGCAGCACGGCGGCCAGCGGGGTCGTCGAGGTCTGCACGGCGTGCACGGCCCGGAAGCTGTAGAGTTCCTCCTGCCGCATGGCCGGGAAAACGCCGGGGTGGTCGTCGAACTCGCACAGCACCAGCCAGCCCTCGGCGATCAGCCCCGCGACCATGGCCAGGCCTGCCGGGCCCGTCAGAACCGGGCGGTGCAGCAGAAAGATGCGGGCCTCCCCGGCCGGGCCATCGGCAACGGCGACCCCTTGATGGGTGGCGACCCACGAGGCGGGAAGGATCTCGGTGCGAACCCCGGCGCAGGAGGCCAGGGCCTGGCAGGGCTGGGCGATCCGCACATGGCTGACCCCGCCCACCGGGTCCAGCATGCTCGCGCGCAGGTGCAGCCGCGGCGGGGGCCGGTGCATCGCCCGCCAGACATGCTGCAGGGGCAGGGCCCGGCGGCGATATTCCGGCACGTCCACTCCCAGCGCGGCCAGTGCCGGTGCCATGGCCTGGATGAAGGCCTCGCCGCGCTCGGGCGCGAAAACCCGGGGAACGACATCGACTACCGAAAGAGAGGCCTCTTCCAGGGCACGCCGCATCGAATCCTGCGTGAACCAGCGCAGATGGGTCCGATCGAACAGGCCGCTGTCCTCATACGCGAAGCGGCCGGCAAGCAGTCGTTCCGCGAAGGACCAGTGTTCCGCGTTCGGCACGCAGATCAACAGGACGCCGTTTTCCGACAACGCCGCAGCGTGGCGTCTCAGGATGCCCCAGGGGTCGCGCAGATGCTCCAGGCTGTCCCCGTAGATGATGCAATCGAAAGGTCCCGCGCCGAACGGCAGCGGCGTGGCCTCGACATCCACGCAGGCCACCTCGGACAGCCGGTGCGCGGCCGCCTCGGCGCATTCGGGGTCGCTTTCGATTCCCAGATAGCGGCACCGCGGATTGCGCCCGAGATAGGCTTCCCCGAGCGCGCCACGCCCGCATCCCACATCGAGCACCGTGCCGGCATCGGGGGGGATGCGGTCGAGAAGATCCGGGTTGGGCAGATCTGGATAGTTCGGCATCCCCCAGTGATGCCCGCAAGAAGCCCGAACAGGCAAGCCCCGAAGAGCGTGCCGCCATCCCGGGGCCGGCACGTCGCTCCCGGACGGCCCCCCGCCTCCCGGCCGAAAGCCCGGCCGGCTCCTGTCGAAGGGAGCCGGCCGATACGGAGCCTCAGCCGCGTGTCATGGTGCCATCCCAGGTGGAGACCTGGGTGGGGTGCTTGACGCGGGAGAGCCAGGTGGTGGTGACGTTCTTGCTCTCGGTGTAGAAGATGAAGCCGTCGCGGCCCATGCAGTGGAGGTCGCCGAAGAACGACTGCTTGTGTCCGGTGAAGCCGAAGATCCCCACCGGCACCGGGATGCCGACGTTCACTCCCACCATGCCGCCGTCGGTGCGACGGGCGAACTCGCGCGCGAAATGTCCGCTCTCGGTAAAGATCACCGAGCCGTTCGCGAAACGGTTGGCGTTCATCACCGCCAGCCCCTCCTCGAAATCCTCCACCCGCTTGATGCACAGCACCGGCCCGAAGATCTCCTCCTGCCCGCAGCTCATCTCGGGGGTCACGCGGTCGATGATGGTGGGGCCGACGAAGTAGCCTTTCTCGCAGCCCTCGGGCACCTGCGGGTTGCGTCCGTCGAGCACCAGCTCGGCGCCCTCGGCCACCGCCGTCTCGATCCACTTGGTGACGAAGGCGCGATGCCCGGCGTTCACCACCGGTCCCAGCCCCGTCTCCTTGTCGTAGGCGCGGCCGAGCTTCAACTTGCCAGCCAGATCCTTGATCTTGGCCACCAGCTCGTCGGCCACCGCGTTCTCCACCACGACCGCGGCCAGCGCCATGCAGCGCTCGCCCGCACAGCCGCAGTAGGAGTTGATGATGCGTGCCGCGGTGGCATCGATCACCGCATCGCGCAGCACCAGCGCGTGGTTCTTCGCCTCGCACAGCGCCTGCACCCGCTTGCCGCTGGCGGCGGCGGTGGCATAGATGTGCTTGCCCACCGAGGTCGAGCCCACGAAGGTGATGCCCTTGATCGCCGGATGGCGCAGCAGGATCTCGGCCTCGTTGCGCGAGGTGGTGACGATGTTCAGCACCCCGTCGGGAAGGCCCGCCTCCTTCCACAGCTCGGTGATGCGCAGCGCGCACTGCGGCGCGTAGCTCGCGGCCTTGAGCACCATGCAGTTGCCGGTGACGAGGCAGATCGGCGCCATCCAGCCCTGCGGGATCATGGCGGGGAAGTTCCACGGCGCGATGCCGGCGAACACGCCCACCGGCTCGTTATACCGCACGGTGTCGTAGCCGTGCGAGACCTGCATCAGGCTGTCGCCCTTGAGGATGTGCGGGGCCCCGCAGGCGAACTCGACGACCTCGATGACCTTGAGCACATCGCCCTTGGCCTCGTCCCACTTCTTGCCGTTCTCCTGGGCGCAGAGGTGGGTGAGTTCGTCGAGATGCTGCTCCAGCAGGGTCTTCATGCGGAACAGCACCTGCGCGCGCGCGCCCACCGGGGTGTCGCGCCAGGCCGGGAAGGCGGCCTCGGCGGCGGCGATCGCCCCCTCCACCTCCGCCTCGGTGCACTGCGGCGCATAGGCGATCACCGCTCCCGTCGAGGGGTCGTAGCACGGCATGTATTTCGTCGTCTCCGACGTCTTCCATGCCCCGCCTGCTCCGTAGTTCAGTTTCTTCGGCTTTTCGCCGCTGATCGGATCGGCCCCGACAGAGGGGTCCGTGAAGAAATATCTGCTCATGGGTTTCTCCCAGTTCCAAGACGGGTTGCCATCTGACGGCGCCGCGACACCGGAGTGCGGCAGGCGTTCGTCCCGACAATATTTCTAAGTCGTATCGTATTCCGGCATGGCGGATGCCGGCCCGCGCCGAGGCACGTGTTTCTCAAGGAAATGCCATGGTGCTCCTTTGCGGTCACGGGAGGGGTCACGCCTTGTCCTTCGCGATGACGAAACGCTTGATGTCCGTCACGATGAACAGGAAGGAGAAGATGGCAAGCAGCGCATTGGCCGCCACGAAGATGAACACGTAGCGCCAGCGCGAGACATCGCCGCTGTTGCCAAGCAGATATCCGACGGTGATCGGCACGACGATACTCGAGATGTTGCCGATCATGTTGAACAATCCTCCCGCCAGCCCGACGATCTCCTTGGGGGCGCAGTCGGAGATGACCGCCCAGCCCTGGGCGCCGAACCCCTTGCCGAAGAAGGCCAGGGCCATGAAGAACACCGCCACGGAGGCCGACTGCGTATAGTTGCAGAAAAGAATGCTCATCGCCACGATCATGCCGCCGATGATGGTGGCCTTGCGCCCGAGGGCGAGGCTGCCGGTCTTGCGGACGAGATAGTCCGAGAAGATGCCGCCAAGAAGGGCGCCGACGACGCCGCAGATCGCGGGAACGGGGGCAATGAAGCCGGCTTCCTTGATGTTGAAATGCAGGGCCCGCACCAGATAGACGGGAAACCACGTCAGGAAGAACACGGTCAGGCAGCTGATGGCGTACTGCCCGATGTAGACGCCGATCAGCATGCGGCTCTTGAAGAGCTCAATCACGTAGCTCCATTTTATGGGCGCCTTCTTGCTGTCGATGGCCGTGATGGCGCCGCCATCCTCAAGATATTTCAGCTCCTCGGGGCTGATGCGCGGATGGTGCCGGGGCTCGTGGAGGTGCTTCCAGAGGAAGACCGCGGCGATGATCCCGACGACGCCCATCGTGGTGAACATGTATTCCCAGCCGAGATCCTGCGTGATCCACCCCATGATCGGCATGAAGAAGGCGGTTCCGAAGTACTGGGCCGAGCTGAAGACCGCGGCGGCGGTACCCCGCTCCTGGTTGGGGAACCAGGCGGCGACGACGCGCCCGTTGGCAGGCCACGACGGGGCCTCCGCCGCACCGATCAGCAGGCGAATGATGAAGATGCCCTCGACGACAAACGCGACGGGGAGCATGTCCACCAGACCGAGGAGGAAGGTAAAGACCGACCACAGGACAAACGCCGTGACGTAGGTGACCTTCGAGCCGAACTTGTCCAGCAGCCAGCCTCCGGGAAGCTGGAAGACCAGGTACGACCACCCGAACGCCGACATGATGTAGCCGAGCTCGATGGTGGAGATGTGCAATTGCTGGGACATGACAGGCGCAGCAATCGATATCGTTGCACGGTCGGCATAATTGATGGATGTCGCCACGAACAACAGAAAGGCGATGAGATAGCGGACGTGCGTCATCGAGGATGAGCCGGCGCCCGTGCGACGGGGAGATGCGCTCTCCATGGTCCGTATGGCCTCCTTTGAGGACATTATTGTCGTCTTGCAGCGCGGGTTCGATGTTTCGAATCCGGGCTGATTCCGAGATGGTCGTCGGGGAAGAGGAAGGGGGGGAAGGATCCGCCCCGGGAAGGGACGGATCCTCTGCCGCCCTCAGAAGATGGGCGGTTCCGGAACGGGGGCTCCGAAGCCCGTCTCGAGGAAGTCGAAATCACACCCCTTGTCGGCCTGGGTGATGTGCTGCAGGAACAGCCATCCATACCCCCGCTCGTAGTGCGGCGCCGGCGCGGTCCACGCGGCCTTCCGGCGTGCGAATTCCTCCGCCGGGATATCGAGGGAAATCGACCGCTTCTCGACATCGATGGTGACCAGATCGCCGGTGCGCACCAGGGCGAGCGGCCCCCCGACGCAGGATTCCGGGGTCACATGCAGCACGCAGGCCCCGTAGCTCGTTCCGCTCATGCGGGCATCGGAGATCCGGATGATGTCGCGCACGCCCTGCTTGACCAGCTTCTTGGGGATCGGGAGCATGCCCCATTCGGGCATTCCCGGGCCGCCCTTGGGGCCGGCATTGCGCAGGATCAGGACATGATCGGGCGTGACGTCCAGGTTCTCGTCGTCGAGGGTCGCCTTCATCGTCGGGTAGTCGTCGAAGACGAGAGCCGGGCCGGTGTGCTTGAGAAAACGCGGATCGCAGGCCGATGGCTTGATGACGCAGCCGCCCGGCGCGAGGTTTCCCTTGAGGACGGCGAGAGCGCCCTCCTTGTAGATCGGCTTGTCGAGGGGACGGATGACGTCGTCGTTGTAGACCTCGGCCCCGGCCAGGTTTTCCCCGACCGTCGTTCCGCTGGCCGTCATGGCCTCCAGATGGAGGAAGTCCTTGATCCGGCTCATCAGGCCAAGCAGCCCGCCGGCGTAATAGAAATCCTCCATCAGGTATTTGCTGCCGCTGGGCCTGATGTTGGCGAGAACCGGGATCTTGCGGCTGACGGTCTCGAAATCGTCGAGGGTGATGTCGATCCCGGCGCGCCGCGCGATCGCGATCAGGTGGATGATGACGTTGGTCGATCCCCCCGCGGCCATGGCCACGGCGATGGCGTTCTCGAAGGCCTCGCGGGTGAGAATCCTGGAGGGCGTGAGTCCCTCCCAGACCATATCGACGATGCGCCGCCCGACCGCGCTGCACATGCGGATGTGGTTGGAATCCGGGGCGACGATCGAGGAGGCCCCCGGGAGGGTCATTCCCAGGGCGTCGGCCATCGACATCATCGTCGCGGCGGTTCCCATCACCATGCAGGTGCCGGCGCTGCGTGCGATTCCGGCCTCGACCTCCTGCCATTCCTTGAGGCCGATATTGCCGGCGCGCCGCTCGTCCCAGTACTTCCAGCTATCCGAGCCGGAGCCGAAGACCTTGCCGTGGTAGTTGCCGCGCAGCATGGGGCCGGCCGGCAGGTAGATGGCGGGAATTCCCATGCTGACGGCCCCCAGGAGCAGGCCGGGGGTCGTCTTGTCGCACCCCCCCATCAGCACGACGCCATCGACCGGGTGCTGACGCAGCAGCTCCTCCACC
The DNA here is from genome assembly GCA_937874445.1 of uncultured Acetobacteraceae bacterium. Classification (GTDB taxonomy): domain Bacteria; phylum Pseudomonadota; class Alphaproteobacteria; order Acetobacterales; family Acetobacteraceae; genus Rhodovastum. Next base: position 13,063 of record CALNAL010000446.1, read on the forward strand.
TCCATGGCGAGGAAATTGCGATACAGCATCGTCGTCGGCTTGACGAAGTTTTCCGACAGCGACATGGCGGGGAATTCGAGCGGGAATCCCCCGGCCTGGAGAATGCCGCGCTTGACGTCCTGGACGCGTGTCTTGAAGTGCATATGGCACGGGTTGATATCGGACCACGTATTGATGATCGCGATTGCCGGCTTTCCGGCCCAGTCCGCCGGGCCGTAGCCCATCTGCATCAAGCGCGAGCGGTGGCCGAAGCCGCGCAGATTGTCCGGGTCGAACCAGCGGGCGCTCCGCAGGCTTTCCGGCTTGATCTTTGTCGTCATGGGCATCCTCCAGTGAAGATCGTGTTTTTGAAGCCTTTTGGAAGAAACATGATATCGCTATCAATAAAATATCTGCGTACGTCCCTTGTGGTTCAATATTGGTTTTATGTTCTTGCGGTTTATTAAACGGGAGAAAACAGTGGTATCGGCCGTGTAGACTTGTGACGTCTCCTGTCCTCTCACGTTGACTTTTTGTTGGCGATACATAAAATCTAGAACGGGATGTGCAAAAATAAGCAACCGCTGGTTTGGGACTTCCTGCGCGTGTTCCTGGCGGTCGCCCGGACGCATCAGATGCTGGCCGCAGCCCGGACGCTCGGGGTCAACCATGCCACCGTGGCGCGCCAGATCGGCCGCCTCGAGACGGCCCTCCACGAAAATCTCCTGGAACGGACAAACAGCGGCTGCCGGCTGACCCCCGCCGGCGAGAGACTCCTGCCGTTCGCGGAACGCGTCGAATCGGCCGTGCTGCAAGCCCAGTCAGCGGTCGATCGCACCGACGACGAGGTCGGCGGGAATGTCAGGATCGGCGCGCCGGAAAGCTTCGGGTCGTATTTCCTGGCGCCGCGCCTCCCCATCCTGGCCCAGTGGTATCCCAGGTTGCAGATCCAGCTCGTGCCTCTCCCGCTGAGCTTTTCGCTGCCGAAGCGCGAGGTCGATATCGCCATCACGCTGCATCTTCCGCGGGAGGGACGGCTCTTTGCCAAGAAGCTGACGGATTACAGCCTCAGTTTCTATGCCAGCCGGTCATATCTCACGCAGAAGCCGCTGCCACAGACGATCGACGACCTCAGGGACCACCTGCTGGTCTCCTATGTCTCGAATCTTCTCTACAGTCCTTCCCTCGACTATTCCGAGGCGGGAAAGATCGATGCCGGATATGTTCTCGAATGTGCCAGTGCCATCGGGCAGATGGAAATCGTTCGTTCCGGTGGCGGCGTGGGAATCCTGCACGACTTCGCGGCCGCCGGGCATCCCGAGCTGGTGCGCATCCTGCCGGCCATCCGCTTCGTCCGCGCCTACTGGCTCATCGTCCATGCCGACGTGCACGGACTCAACCGCATCCGGAGAGTCGAATCGTTCATTTTCGACGAGGTGCAAAGCCAGAAGCGGCAGTTCTTCGACGGGCTCGGCCCAGGCCTCACGGCCTGAGATCGAAGGGGACGGCCGCCGGCTGAAGAACACCCGCCGCCTCTCCCATGGTCACGCCCCGGTCCGGCGGGGCAGCAGGGTGAGCAGCCCGGAGCCGGCGATCAGCACCAGGCCGAGCAGCATCGGCCCGTCGGCCGTGTCGCCGAACAGAACGTAGCCGAACAGCAGCGCCCACAGGATCTGGCTGTACTGCGTCGGCCCCAGCCAGGCGGCGGGGGTGAGGCGCGTCGCCCGCATGGTCAGCACATTGCCCACCGCCGCCAGCAGGCCATAGCTCGCCAGCTTGGCCCACTGCGCCGGGGAGGGCGCCACCAGTTCCGGCAGGGCGAGCAGCCCGCATACCACGATCCCGCCCAGCAGGCAGGCGCCGAACAGGGCCAGGCTGTTCTCCCGTCCGCGGCCGGCCCGGAAGGCCATCACCTTGAGCGCCCCTGTAATCCCCGTGACCAGGGCGCCGAGATGGCCGATGGACAGCTCCCGCAAGCCCGGCCGCAGCGCCACGAGCACGCCGAGAAGCCCGACGAGCACCGCCGCCCAGCGGGCCGGCCCGCTGCGCTCGCCCAGCAGCAGGCGCGCGAGAATGATGCTGTGCACCGGCAGGAGGAACATCAACGCCATGGCTTCCGCCATCGGCAGATGCGTGAAGGCGACCACGCTGCCGATCACCGAGGCGGGAGAGATCAGGAAGCGCGCCAGCCACAGCCAGACGTTGCTGGTGGCGAAAATGTCGGTCCATGGCTCGCCCCGGCGGCGCACGAAGGGCAGCACGGCCAGGCCGAACAGGGACCCGAAGAAGGCCGATTCGTAGGGCGGCAGTCCCCCCTGGATCAGCTTGACCGAGGCGTCGCTGAAAGAAAAAGCCAAGTAGGAGGCGAAGGAAATCAAAATTCCCCGCGCCGTGCGGTCCATGGGCATTGGGCGTGTTCCGTTATGGCACGGACTTTGCGCCGTTGCCGGGGCGGGTCAAGGCGGCGCGGCGCGGGGCAGACCTCGCAGCACCGGCAGAACCGCGAGATTGGCCGCCGCCCCCAGCCCCAGGATGGCCGGTGCCCCCGCGCCCACCGCGGCAAGGCCCATCGCCACCCCCGAGGCCGCCACCATGAAGGCCGCGTTGAGCACGTTGCCGGCGGCGATCATCCGCGCGCGCGTGCCGGCCACGGCGCGATGCTGCACGAAGGCGTAGAGCGAGACCGAGAAGGCGCCTCCGCAGGCGGCCAGGGCGAAGAGGTCGGCCAGGACATGGGCCATCGGCCAGGTGGCATAGGCCGTGAAGGGGGCGGCGGCCGGCAGGGACCAGGCGAGGTCGGCGCAGAACAGCGACAGGCCCAGCCAGGCCGGCCGTACCAGGCCGAGGGTGATCCGCCCGTGCAGCAGCCGCGCGCAGCCCACCGAGCCCGTGCCCACGCCGGCGGCGAACACCGCCAGCAGCACGCTGATGGTGCCCGAATCCGCGCCCAGCACCTCCTTGGCGGCGACCGGCAGCTCGGCCAGCACCACCGCGCCGAGCGCCCAGAACCAGGAGATGCCGAGGGTGGCGCGCCAGATCGCCGCGTCGGCGCGGGCCAGGGCGACCAGCCGGGCAGTGCCGTGCCAGAGGCTCCATTCCACCGCGAGACCGGGGGCGACGGGAGGCGCGGGAGGAATCCGCCAGGCGGCAACCAGTCCCGCGACAGAGACCGCGACCCCCAGCCCCGCCACCAGCTCCGGCCCGAACGGCGCGCGCACCAGCGCCGCGCCGGCCACCGTGCCGGCCAGGATCGCGAGGAAGGTGGCGGCCTCGATCAGGCCGTTGCCGGCGAGAAGCTCCTGCGGGGCCAGATGCTCGGGGAGGATGCCGTATTTCAGCGGACCGAAGAACGTCGCCTGCACCCCCAGGCCGAACAGCACCGCCATCAGCAGGCCGATGCTGCCGGCGAGGAAGCCCGCGGCGCCGAGCAGCATCAGCGCGAGTTCCAGCCATTTGGTGAGACGGATCAGCCGCGCCTTGTCCGTGCGCTCGGCGAGGCTGCCGGCCAGCGCCGAGAACAGCACGTAGGGGAGGATGAACACCCCCAGCCCCGCCGCCACCAGCACCGCCCCCCAGCGCGCCGAGGCGAACAGCGCCAGCACGGCCAGCGCGTTCTTGAAGAGATTGTCGTTGAAGGCACCCAGGGCCTGGGTGACGAACAGCGGCAGAAAACGCCGGCTGCGCAGCAGGGCGGCACGCGCCAAGGGAACCTCCGTGGACTGGACGCTACGTCACGCGCGCTTTGAACCCGTTCTTCCGCTCAAGGAAGGGAAGGAAGGCTTCTTTTTGCCGTCCGGAAAAAGAAACAAAAAGGACTTCGTTCATTTAACTCCGCGTCTGACACAGCCGCGGAGCCTTAACGAATAAAGCTTTCCTGGTTCTCCTTTCCCGAAAGGAGAACACCTTACCTTACCTGCCCTTGCCAGCCCGCGCCTCGAGGGCGTTGCGCCACAGCGCGGCGGCCCGGTAGAGGCCGTGTGCCAGGCGCGAATACGGTGCCAGCGCGAACAGCGCGAGCACGCAGCCGAGGTGGATCGCCAGCATCGTCCCCATGGCCGAGGTGGCGCGCAGGGCCAGCAGCAGCAGGCCGCTCGCGGCGGCGGCGGCGAGCAGGCCGAGCATGGCGAGGTCGGGCGCCAGTTGGCCGGGGGCGGAGGGGGCCGGGTCGGCGGCCAGATGCAGCCACAGCATGCCGCCCGCGCCGATCAGCATCGCGGCCCCGCTTGCCGTGCCCGCCAGCACCGGAGCGGAGAAAAAGGGATAGGGCGTGGGGTGGCCGAGCAGCGACTCGATCCAGGCCAGGGTCGTCGCCAGGATGCCGAGCAGGAAGCCGTAGAACAGGAAATGGTGCAGCCGCCGGCGGGTGGTGGAGAACGCCTCGTCGATGTCGTTGCAGCCATGACCGCCGCCGCCGAGGTTGCGCAGGGTGAGCACGTCGCCCAGGGCGGCCAGCGCCGCGCCGGTCGCGCGGAGCGGCGTATGCAGTGCCGTGCCGCAGCCGCGCCAGAAATCGACGAGGCCGAGGCCGATCGCCACCAGCGCAGCCACGGCCACCAGCCCGACCGGCCAGGCCAGCAGGGCATGGGGGATGACCTCGTAGTAGCTGCCCGGCCGCACCGGGTGGACGCCGAACAGCGCCTCCGGTCCGGCGAACAGCGCCGTCAGCAGGAAGACCACGGCAATCGCCCCGGCCAGGCCCAGCGCCGCCGCCAGGCCGTTGCGGGCGAACAGGCGGCGCAGCGCGGGCGGACGGGCGCGCTCGGCCACCCCTTCCAGGCGCAGCTCGGCGAACACGCGCGGCAGGGTCAGGTTGAAGGGATGCGGCGGGGCATACTGGCAGGCGAAGTAGCAGCCGCGGCAGTTGTGGCAGAGGTGGGCGAGGTATTCGAGCTCGCCGTCGGAGAAGGCGCGGCGGCGTTCCATGGCGGGGAACACCGCGCAGAAGCCCTCGCAATAGCGGCAGGCGTTGCAGATTTCCAGCGAGCGGCGGGCTTCCGCCAGCGTTTCAGCCGAGGGCATGGCGAGCGGCCTCCCTGCCGGCGATGCGACCGAAGGTCGTGCCGATGGTCATGCCGAATCCGGCGAGATAGCCGCGTCCGAGGATGCTGCCGGCCATGATCTCGCCGGCGGCGAAGAGGTTGCGGCAGGGGGTGCCGCTCTCCATGTGGACGCGGGCGTCGGCATCCACCTGCACGCCGAGATAGGTGAAGGTGATGCCGGGGCGCAGCGGATAGGCGAAGAAGGGCGGCGTATCGAGCGGGCGGGCCCAGTGGGTCTTGGGCGGGTCCAGCCCCTCGGTGCGGCAGCCGTCGAGCTTCGTGCCGTCGAAGGCACCGGGGCGCACCGCGGCGTTGAAGGCGGCGACCGTGGAGTCCACCGCATCGGGCGCCAGGCCCAGCTGCGCGGCGAGCGCCCCGAGGGTCGGCGCGGTGAGGGCGGGAAACACCGAGGGCATGAACAGGCTGGTCGCCTTGGAATCGATCAGGCACCAGGCGATCTGGCCGGGCTGCTGGGCCACCAGGCGGCCCCAGATGGCGTAGCGCTTGGGCCAGACGTCCTCGCCCTCGTCGTAGAAGCGCCGGCCCTCGCGGTTGACCACCACGCCGAAGGGCACGCAGTCGAGGCGGGTGCAGATGCCGCCGTCGAAGGCGGGGGCGCGGGCGTCGATGGCCACGGCATGGCATTGGGTGGGGTCGCCCACCGCGGCCACGCCCTGGTCCAGCAGGTCGCGCAGCACGCGGCCCCGGTTGTAGGGGGTGCCGCGGATGCGGAAGTTCTGCGCCGCCTCGCCCCAGTATTCGCCGAGCCAGGCGAGGTTGGACTGGAAGCCGCCGCTCGCCACCACCACCGCCTTGCCGCGCGCCGTGGCGGGAAAGCCCCGGCTGGTCAGGGTCACCTCGCCGACCTCTTCTTCGCGCAGGGCGAGATGGGTGGCCTCGGTGTCGTAGAGAATGTCCACGCCGAGCCGGGCGGCGGTGCGGTAGTAGGCGTTGACCAGCGCCTTGCCGCCGCCGAGGAAAAAGGCGTTGGTGCGCCCCAGGCTCAGCGTGCCCGCCAGCGACGGCTGGAAGACCACGCCGTGCGCCCCGGCCCAGGCCTGCGCCGGCCCCGAGGCGCGGATGGTCATGCGGGCCAGCGACTCGTCGGTCTGGCCGGCCGTGACGCGCTTGAGGTCGTCCCAGTATTCGGCCTCGGGATAGGCCTCGGTGAGCACGCCGGCGGGCGCATCGTGCTGGACGCGCAGGTTGCGCGTGTGGCGCGAGTTGCCGCCACGGAAGGCGCGCGGCGCGGCCTCCAGCAGCAGCACGCTGGCGCCGGCTTCGCGGGCGGTGATGGCCGCGCAGAGCGCTGCATTCCCGCCCCCCACGACGAGCACGTCGTAGAGCTTCGAGAGATCCACCATGACGTTACGTTATGGCTCCGATGCCGCGCGCCGGGCAAGGTATTCCCGGTCAGGCCGCCCGCCGCAGCCCCAACTCGTCCCACACCGAGGAGAGCGCCTGCACGAGCCCGGCGATGTCGGCCTCGCTGTGCCGTGGGCCGGGCGTGAAGCGCAGCCGCTCGGTGCCGCGCGCCACGGTGGGGTAGTTGATCGGCTGCACGTACATGCCGTGCTCCTCCAGCAGGCGGTCGCTGATCGCCTTGCAGCGCGCGGCGTCGCCCACCATCACCGGCACGATGTGGCTGGGGTTGCGCAGATGGGGGAGGCCCGCCGCGTCCAGCAGCCGGCGCAGCAGGGCGACGCGGGCGCGCTGGGTCTCGCGCTCGACGTTGCTGGTCTTGAGGTGGCGGATGGCGGCGATGGCCCCGGCCGCGAGCACCGGCGGCAGGGCGGTGGTGAAGATGAACCCCGAGGCGAAGCTGCGCACGAAGTCGCACAAGGCCGCCGAGCCGGCGATATAGCCCCCCATGACGCCGAACGCCTTGGCGAGCGTGCCCTCGATCACGCCGAGCCGGCGGGCCTGTCCGTCGCGCTCGGAGATGCCGCCGCCGCGCGGACCGTACATCCCCACCGCGTGCACCTCGTCGAGATACGTCAGGGCCCCGTAGCGTTCCGCCACGTCGCAGATCTCGGCGATGGGGGCGATGTCGCCGTCCATGGAATAGACCGATTCGAAAACCACCAGCCGGGGCCGCTCCGGGGCGATCGCCGCCAGGATGCGCGCGAGATCGGCGGGGTCGTTATGGCGGAAAATGTGCTTTTCCGCCCGGCTGTGGCGCACGCCCTCGATCATCGAGGCATGGATCAGCTGGTCGCAGACCACCACGCAGCCCGGCAGCCGGGCCGCCAGCGTGGAAAGTGTCGCCCAGTTGGACATGTAGCCGGAATTGAACAGCAGGGCCGCCTCGGTGCCGTGCAGGTCGGCCAGCTCGTGCTCCAGGGCCACGTGCAGGTGGCTGGTGCCGGAGATGTTGCGTGTGCCGCCGGCCCCGGCTCCGCAGCGTTCGAGGGCCGAGCGCATCGCGGCGATGACGGCCGGATGCTGGCCCATGCCGAGGTAGTCGTTGGAGCACCAGACCATCGCCGGCGACAGCGCGTCGCCATGGTGGCGCAAGACGTGGTGGCGCAAGACATGGGGAAACCGCCCGGCCTCGCGTTCCAGCTCGATGAACTCGCGATAGCGCCCTTCCCGGCGCAGGGCATCGAGCTGCTCGGTGAAGCTGGCGTCGTAATCCATCCCAACTCTATCCCCTGGAATTATGGATGGACACACTAGAAGCGAAGATCGTGCCCCGAACAGGAATGCCGGGCTTTTGTTTCCCAAATTTCATGATCCGGCAAGCAGGGACGGGCCCCACGACGCGCCTCGATCCGAACGAACCGCCTCCATGCTTTTTCCGTGCTTGTTCGAAACGCAATATTTCTTTTCGCTTTCCGAAAAAGAAGCAAAAAAGACCCTTGTTCATTTTGTTCCGCACCCGCCCCAGGCGCGGAGCCTTAACGAATAAAGCTTTCCTGGTTCTCCTTTCCCGAAAGGAGAACACCTTCCTTGCCCTTGCCCTTGCCCTTGCCCTTGCCCTTGCCTTGCCCTCTCGCCAAACCGTGAGCCCCCTCCGCGCAGGAGGCGCTTGCGCGGGCCGGGAGCGCCGGGCTACACAGGCGACGGGCCACGCCCCCCCACCGGGGCGCTTCTCTTCTGGAAGGGAGAGCGATCATGGCGATCGCCATCGCAATGCCGGACAAGCGTCCGGCGAACCCCTGTTTTTCCTCTGGACCTTGCGCGAAGCGTCCCGGCTGGACGCTCGAGGCGCTGGCAGGTGCCCTCGTCGGGCGCAGCCATCGCGCCCGCGACCCCAAGGCACGCATCGCCGAAGTGAGCGAGCGTTCCCGCAAGATCCTCGGCATCCCCGGCGACTGGCGCGTGGGCATCGTCCCCGCCTCCGACACGGGCGCGGTGGAGATGGCGCTGTTCTCCCTGCTCGGCGCGCGGCCGGTGGATGTGCTGGCCTTCGAGAACTTCTCCAAGACCTGGGCCACCGACATCGTCAAGCAGCTCAAGCTGAAGGACGCCCGCGTGCTCGAGGCGCCCTACGGCCGGCTGCCCGACCTCAAGGCCGTCGATTTCGCCCATGACGTGGTGCTCGCCTGGAACGGCACCACCTCGGGCGTACGCATGCCCGGCGGCGACTGGATCCCCGCCGAGCACGAGGGTCTGGTGATCGTCGATGCCACCTCCGCCGCCTATGCGATGGAGGTGCCGTGGGACAAGATCGATGTCGCCACCTGGTCGTGGCAGAAGGTGCTCGGCGGCGAGGCCGCGCACGGCATGCTCGCGCTCTCGCCGCGCGCCGTCGCCCGGCTGGAGAACTACACCCCGTCCTGGCCGCTGCCGAAGATCTTCCGCCTGACCAAGGGCGGCAAGCTCAACGAGGCGATCTTCCGCGGCGACACCATCAACACCGTCTCGCTGCTTTCCGTCGAGGACGCGCTCGACGGGCTGCGCTGGGCCGAGGGCATCGGCGGGCTGCCGGCCCTGCTCAAGCGCTGCCGCACCTCGCTCGGGCATATCGCGGCCTGGGTGGAAAAGACCCCCTGGGTGGAGTTCCTCGCCGAGGTTCCGGCCACCCGCTCGACCTCCTCGGTGTGCCTCAAGATCACCGCGCCGTGGTTCCTCGCGCTGCCCGCCGAGGAGCGCACCGCTGCGGTGAAGAAAATCGCCGGGCTGCTCGACAAGCAGGGCGTGGCCTACGACATCGCCGGCCATCGCGATGCCCCCGCGGGCCTGCGCATCTGGTGCGGCGCCACCGTCGAGCCCGATGACGTGGCCGCCCTGCTGCCCTGGATCGACTGGGCCGAAGCCCAGATCGCCGCGACCTACGCGGCCGCCTGAGGGGAGAATCCGACATGCCCAAGGTTCTGATTTCCGACAAGCTCTCCCCCGCCGCGGTGGAGATCTTCCGCAAGCGCGGGCTCGAGGTGGACGTGCGCACCGGCCTCGCCCCCGCCGACCTGCGCGCCATCATCGCCGACTACGACGGGCTGGCCATCCGCTCCGCCACCAAGGTGACGCGCGAGGTGCTCCAGGCCGCCGACAACCTCAAGGTGGTCGGCCGCGCCGGCATCGGCGTGGACAACGTGGACATCAAGACCGCCACCGCCCGCGGCGTGGTGGTGATGAACACGCCCTACGGCAACGCCATCACCACCGCCGAGCACGCCGTCGCCATGATGTTCGCGCTGGCCCGGCAGATCCCCGAGGCCTCCGCCTCCACCAAGGCCGGCAAGTGGGAGAAGAGCCGCTTCATGGGCGTCGAGCTGACCGGCAAGACGCTCGGCATCATCGGCTGCGGCAACATCGGCTCGATCGTCGCCAACCGCGCGATCGGGCTGAAGATGAAGGTGATCGCCTCCGACCCCTACCTCACCGCCAAGCACGCGCTCGAACTCGGGGTGGAGAAGGTCGAACTCGACGACCTGCTGGCGCGCGCCGACTTCATCACCCTGCACACCCCGCTCACCGAGAGCACCCGCAACATCCTCTCGCGCGAGGCGCTGGCCAAGACCCGCAAGGGCGTGCGCATCGTCAACTGCGCCCGCGGCGGGCTGGTGGACGAGGCGGCGCTGGCCGAGATGCTCACCGCCGGCCACATCGCCGGGGCCGCGCTCGACGTGTTCGCCGTCGAGCCGGCCAAGGAGAACCCGCTGTTCGCCCTGCCCAACGTGGTGTGCACCCCCCACCTCGGGGCCGCCACCACCGAGGCGCAGGAGAACGTGGCCCTGCAGGTGGCCGAGCAGATGAGCGACTTCCTGCTCACCGGCGCCGTCACCAACGCGCTCAACATGCCCTCGGTCTCGGCCGAGGAGGCCCCGCGGCTGAAGCCCTACATGGAACTCTGCCGCCAGCTCGGGGCCTTCGCCGGCCAGCTCACGGCCGCGCAGGGCCAGGAGATGTCGGCCATCTCCATCGAGTACGAGGGGGCGGTCGCCAGGCTCAACACCCGCCCGCTCACCGCGGCGGCGCTGGCCGGGCTGCTCGGGCCGCTGATGTCGGGCGCCAACATGGTCAATGCCCCGGTGCTCGCCGCCGAGCGCGGCATCGAGGTCTCCGAGACCGTGCACGACCGCCAGAGCGAGTACCAGAGCCGCGTGCGCATCACCGTGACCACCCCCAAGCAGGCCCGCACCGTGGCGGGAACCCTGTTCGCCGGGCGGCCGCGTCTGGTGGAGATCAAGGGCATCCCGGTGGAGGCCGACTTCGCGCCCCACATGCTCTACGTCACCAACCAGGACAAGCCGGGCTTCATCGGCCGCTTCGGCGCCACCCTCTCGGGGGCCGGCATCAATATCGCCACCTTCCACCTCGGCCGCGCCGAGGCGGGCGGAGACGCGATCTGCCTCGTCAGCCTCGACGAGGCGGTGCCGGAGGACGTGCTGGAAATGGTGCGCACCCTGCCGCTCGTGGTGCACGCCGTCGCGTTGAATTTCTGACGGGAAGCAAGGCAAGGTCTTCTTTTCCTGAAGGAAAAGAAGCAAAAGGACTTTTGTTCGTTGGGCTCCGCGTCTGACCCAGGCGCGGAGCCCTTAACGAATAAAGCTTTCCTGGTTCTCCTTTCCCGAAAGGAGAACACCTTCCTTGC
>CALNAL010000447.1 GCA_937874445.1 uncultured Acetobacteraceae bacterium
CGCCAGACCCACCCCCGGTCCGCCCAGCAGCCCGCCGAGCACCGCGCCGATGGCCCGCGTGTTGGCAATGGAATCGTCGATCTGCAGGCCGAAATAGGTGCCCATGATGCAGAAGGCCGAGAACGTCAGGTAGCAGGCCAGCTTGTGCGAGGGCCGGATGGTGACGTTCATGAAGGGAATGAACAGCGGCGTGCGGCTGAGCAGCCAGGCGATCACCAGATAGACGCTGGTCTGCTGCAGCAGCGAGAGCGTCATGCCGAGGCGATCGATCAGCGCGGGCAGGAACGGGGCGGAGAGGATGGCGGGGTCCATGGCGCCAGCTCTAGCGCAACCCCCGGCCGTGATGCCAGCGCGATGGGCGCCGCTCGTCTGCCCTGTTCGCCGCTCGTTCCCGCCTGGGTGCCGCTCGCATGCGCATCCTGCCGTTTGCAGGATAGCACCTTCCTGGTCCTGTCGGGATGCTTAAGAGGGTTCTCCGAAATTCCGGAGGACCCCGTCCATGGTTCATGCCCTTTCCTTTGTGATCGGCACGCTCTGCACCCTGGCGATCTGCTACCGCTTCTATGGCGTGTTCTTCGTCAAGAAGGTGCTGCAGGCCGACGATTCCGAGCCGACCCCCGCGCACCTGATGGAGGATGGCCGCAACTACGTACCGACCCGCAAATGGGTCAACGCCGGCCAGCACTTCGCCGCCATCGCCGCGGCCGGCCCGCTGGTGGGCCCGGTGCTCGCCGCCCAGTTCGGCTACCTGCCGAGCATGCTGTGGCTGCTGATCGGCTGCTGCATCGGCGGCGCGGTGCATGACACCGTGGTGCTGTTCGCCTCGATGAAGTATCGCGGCCAGTCCCTCTCGGAGGTCGCCAAGGCCGAACTCGGGCCGGTGGCCGGCTGGTGCACGGGCCTGTCCATGCTGTTCATCATCACCGTCACCATGGCCGGCCTCTCGATGGTCGTGGTGCACGCGCTGGAGCGCAACGCCTGGGGCACCTTCGCGGTGGTGATGACGGTTCCCATCGCCATGGTCGTCGGCCTCTACGAGCGCAAGACCGGCCGCTCCAAGGGCGCCACCTATTTCGGCATTGCCGCGATCCTCGCCACCGTGCTGGCCGGGCCCTACCTCAAGGGCACCCTGCTGGGCGACTGGCTGACCCTGCATGAGCGCACGGTCTCGATCGGCATCCCCGTCTATGCCTTCTTCGCCTCGGCGCTGCCGGTGTGGCTGCTGCTCACCCCGCGCGGCTATCTCTCCAGCTTCATGAAGATCGGCGTGATCGGCGCGCTGGTGGTCGGCGTGGTGTTCGTCAACCCCGAACTGCAGTTCCCCGCGCTGACGCAGTTCATCCACGGCAACGGGCCGGTGATCGGCGGGCCGCTGTGGCCGTTCATCTCCATCACCATCGCCTGCGGGGCCATCTCCGGTTTCCACGCCTTCATCGGCTCGGGCACCACGCCCAAGCTGGTGGACAAGTGGTCCGACATCCTCCCCGTCGCCTTCGGCATGATGCTCGCCGAGTGCGTGGTCGGCGTGATGGCTCTGATCGCCGCGACCGTGCTGCATCCGGCCGACTACTTCGCCATCAACGCCGCCCCGGCCGCCTGGAAGGCCCTGGGGATGAACGTGGTGGACCTGCCGCGTCTGGCGCAGGCGGTGGGCCTGGACCTCTACGGCCGCACCGGCGGCGCGGTGACGCTCGCGGTCGGCATGACCGAGATCTTCACCCGCTTCCCGATCTTCAGCCACCTGGCCTCCTACTTCTTCCAGTTCGTGGTGATGTTCGAGGCGGTGTTCATCCTCACCGCGGTGGACTCCGGCACCCGGGTCGCGCGCTACCTCATCCAGGACCTGGGCGGGGACGTCTATCATCCGCTCAAGAAGATCGACTGGATGCCCGGCGCGATCGGCGCCTCGCTGGTGGCCTGCCTGCTGTGGGGCTACCTGCTGAACTCGGGCGACATCAACTCGGTGTGGACGCTGTTCGGCGTGTCCAACCAGCTGATGGCCTCGATCGGGCTGATGATCGGCGCCACCATCATCCTGCGGCTGAGCCAGAAGCGGGCCTACATGCTGACCTGCCTGGTGCCGCTCGCCTACCTCTACGTGACGGTGAACTACGCCGGCGTGTGGATGATCGCGAACGTCTATTTCAACCCCGCCTCGAAGGCCTTCAGCGTGTTCAACGGCGCGATGTCGGTGATCATGCTGGCGTTGGGCGTGGTGATCATGGTGGCCTCGCTGCGTCGCTGGGTCCAGCTGCTGCGCGGTGCCGCCGCCAACGTTCTGCCAACCCCGGCGATGCTTGCCGCCGGCGACGACTGAGACGGCCCGGCCGCCGGAGCCCCGCGCGGGGTTCCGGCGGAAGGGATTGCCTGGGGAACCGCCCGGGTCCACGGCCGCCAAGGCCGGGGCCCGGGCGTTTTTGTGGAAAATTCCTGCCAGCACGGCAGGATCGGCATGGGCGCCGGCAAAGCGTTCCTGTTAGGAACACACCTCCAGTATGCTCGCTCTTTCCCCCATCCATTTCCTCAGTCTGGCTCTGACGCTCGCGCTCATTATCGGCGTCATCGGCTGGTCGGCGCGTTCGGTTTCCTCGGCGGAGGGTTTCAGTCTGGCCGGGCGCTCCTCGGGGGCTGTCCTCATCGCCGGCGGCATCGTCGCCACCTGCATCGGTGGGTCGGCCACGGTCGGCACCGCGCAGTTTGCCTTCTCGGTGGGGCTCTCGGGATGGTGGTTCACCCTCGGCATGGGGGTCGGGCTGCTGCTGATGGCATTTTTCTATGCCCGTCCCCTGCGCCGCTCGCAGCTGGAGACCCTGCCCCAGTTCCTCGCTTTGCACTACGGCCCGGCGGCCGGGCCGCTCACCTCGATCATTTCCTCGCTGGGCACGCTGTTCAGCATCGTCGCGAGTTCGCTCTCGGCGCTGGCCCTGATGCATGCCCTGTTCGGGTTGCAGGCCTGGGAGGGGGCTGCGGCCGTGATCGTGCTTTCGGCGGCGTGCGTCTTCTTCGGCGGGCTGAAAAGCGCCGAGGTGGCGGGAGCGCTGAAGATCGTGCTGATCTGGGGCTCGGTGTGCGTGGGCGGCGTGGTGGCCACGCTGGCCCTGTCGCGGCTGCCGGATTTCTCCGCCACCTTTCCCGCCTTTCCCTGGTTCAGCCTGGCCGGGCGCGGCATGGGCGACGCCCTGGGCAACCTCGCCTCGCTGATCGCGGGGATGCTCTGCACGCAGCCCTACATCCAGGCCATCTACTCGGCCACCGATGCCCGGGTGGCCCGCCTCGGCGCGGTGCTGGCCGCGGCGGTGACCATCCCGGTGGGCCTGCCCTCGGTGGCGATCGGCATGTTCATGCACGCGGTCCATCCCGAGATCACGCCCATCCTGGCGCTGCCGCTCTACGTGGTGCTCTACCTGCCGCCCTGGCTGGGAGGGGTGGCGCTGGCGGCCATCCTGTTCTCGGTGATCGGCTCGATCGCCGGGCTGGCGCTGGGCATCGGCACGATGGTCTCGCGCGACATCGGCATGGGCATGCTGGGATTGTGGCGCGATCGCACGGTGCTGCGCACCAATCGCCTCGCGGTGCTGGCTGCGACTGCCCTGGGGGCCGGCATCGCGCTGGCCAATCCCGACAGCTACGTGCTCGATTGGAACTACCTCTCCATGGCCCTGCGGGCCGGAGGGGTGGTGCTGCCGATGTCGCTGGCGATCTTCTGGCCGGGCCATCTTTCCAGGCGCTGGGCGCTGGGGGCGATGGCGGGCAGTACGGCCATGGCGCTTGCCGGGCGCTTCCTGCTGGGGTTGACGGTGAGTCCGATGTTCGTGGCGTTCGGGTTGAGCGTCGTGCTGGCCGGGGGCGGCCTGCTGGCGGGGGCGCTGGCTGCCTCGCGGCACAGGGGCGCCGGCGTGGCGCCCAGTGCTCCGCCCAAAATTCTGCATTGATCCTGGCATATGTCATAAGTGTTGTCATGACCGGAGGCCGGGTGCATCCTTTCATCGCATGATCTGACCGGCTCTCCCCCCTTCGGCCGGCCGTGCACCATCCGTCCCGTGACCACGCTCTCAACTTTCCTGCCAGCGGAGGATCGTGCCCCGCGAGGTCAGGCCAAAATCCGGAGGAACGTTCCCATGGCCGATATTTTTTCGGTCCGTGACAAGATCATCATCATTACCGGCGGGCTGGGCCAGCTCGGTTCGCAGTTCTCGTCCTGGCTTGCCTCCCAGGGCGCCAGGGTGGCCATCTACAGCCGTCGTCCTTTCAGCCCGGCCGAGACCGAAAAGAAATTCCCGGGCCTCTCGGAACGCATCTTCGTCTACGAGGCGAGCGTGCAGGACAAGGCCGCCCTGGAGGCCGCGACCGTGGCGCTGGAGAAGCGCTGGGGTACGCCCGACGTGTTGATCAACAACGCCGGCATCGATTCCAAGCCCTCCGGCTCGGCTGACCAGAATGGCCCGTTCGAGACCTATCCGCGCAAGTACTGGGACGAGGTGATCGATGTGAACCTCACCGGGGTGATGCAGTGCTGCCAGGTGGTGGGCTCGCGGATGGCCGAGGCCCGGCGCGGCTCGATCATCAACGTGGGTTCGATGTACGGCATGGTCTCACCCAACCAGGCCCTCTACGCCTATCGCGAGAAGCGCGATGGCAAGCCCTTCATCAAGGCGGTGCCCTATGCCGCTTCCAAGGCGGGGCTGCTCAACCTGACCCGTTATCTGGCCACCTACTGGGCGCCCAAGAATGTGCGGGTCAACACCGTCACTTTCGGCGGGGTGAAGACGGCGAGCTTCGACCCCGAATTCATCGAGGCCTTCCTCCAGCGGGTGCCACTCGGCCGGCAGGCCGAAATCGACGAGTTCAACGGTGTTGTGCAATTCCTCAGCTCGGATGCCTCGAGTTACATGACTGGCTCGAACGTCGTCGTGGATGGTGGATTCACTGCATGGTAAACGGCCCCTCTGCCCTGCCCGAGCCGATTCAGCAGGCCTTCGCGCAATCCTCGGGGAGCGAGCGGGGGCCTGCGGGCGGGCGGGGCGGTCGGCAGGCACGCCGCCACACCGCGGTGATGGATTTCTTCGCGGATGAGATCCTTTCCGGCCGCCTGCATATCGGCGACCAGCTTCCCTCCGAGGGCGACATCGCCGCGCGTTTTCACGTCAGCACCCGCACCGTGCGCGAGGCGCTGCAGATTCTCGAAACCCGCGGTCTCATCCAGCGCCGCCACGGCGAACGCGCGACCGTGGCACGCGAGGACGTGGGCGAGTTTCTCGGCTCGCTGGCCGTCACGCTGCGCCAGCTCTTTTCCTCGGATCCGCAGTATTTCGTTCAGCTGATGGACGTGCGCCGCCTCATCGAGGTGGATGTGGTCAGTCGTCTGGCCGGGGGCGAGGCGCTGCCTCCGGGCGAGATCGAGCGTGCACTGGAGGGCATGCGCGCCGCCGCGCTGGCCGACGATTTTCCCCGATTTGCCGCGTGGGATGCCGCCTTCCACCTCGGACTGGTCCATGCCGTGCCCAACCAGGTGCTGCACGCCCTCTATGAGAATCTCTATGCGCTGATCGTCGAGGTGATCCGGGTTTCCGCGCGGGTGCCCTTCAAGCCGATGACGGTGGGATTCGCCGAGCACAGCGAGATCCACCAGCTGATCCGTGCCGGCAACGCACGCGCGGCGCGCCAGGCCATCGAGCGCCATCTCGAGGACAGCGCGGGCTATGTGCGCCAGGCCCTGCAGAAGACCCCGCCTGCTTGAGGCATGGTTTTCCCGGGGGACGGGAAAGGAAGCAAAAAGGACTTTCCCCCATTTGGCTTCGTGTCTGCCACGGGCGCGGAGCCCTTAACGAACAAAGCTTTCCTGGTTCTCCTTTCTCGAAAGGAGAACACCTTCCTTGACTTGTTGTCTCGCTGATCGCGTCAGAGCCGCACGCCGCGAGACCTGGGATGGCGCTTTCTAGAACAGCCCCTCGATGTTTCCCTCGGCGTCGAGCCCGATGGTCTCGGCGGCGGGGTGGCGGGGCAGGCCGGGCATGGTCATGATCTGCCCACAGATCGCCACGACGAATCCGGCTCCGGCCGAGAGGCGCACCTCGCGCACCGGCAGGGTGTATCCGCTCGGCGCGCCCAGGGCCTTGGGGTCGGCGCTGAAGCTGTATTGCGTCTTGGCGATGCATACCGGGAGGGCGCCGAACCCGCTGGCTTCCCAGGCGGCCAGCCGCTTGGCCTCGGCGGCCGGCAGGTCGATGTCCGCCGCCCCGTAGATCTCGCGGGCCACGCAGCGGATCTTTTCGGCGAGCGGCATCGCGTCGGGGTAGAGCGGCGCGAACCGTCCGGTCCCGGCATCGACCAGCGACGCCACCTCCCGCGCCAGCGCCATCGCCCCCGCGCCGCCCTCGCTCCAGTGGCGACAGAGGAACACCTTCGCCCCCACCCGCGAGGCCGCGCTTTCCACCGCCGCGATCTCGGCGTCGGTGTCCGAGACGAAGTGGTTCAGCGCCACCACCACCGGCAGGCCGAACTTGCGCATGTTCTCGACGTGACGGATCAGGTTGGGCAGCCCGCGCTCCAGCGCCGCGACGTTCTCGCCCCCCAGTTCGGCACGCGAAAGCCCCCCGTGCATCTTCAGCGCCCGCACCGTGGCCACCACCACGCAGCAGGCCGGGGCGAGGCCGCCGACGCGGCACTTGATGTCGAGGAACTTCTCGCCCCCGAGATCGGCCCCGAATCCGGCCTCCGTCACGACGATGTCGCCCAGCTTCAGGCCCGCGCGCGTGGCCTGCAGGGAGTTGCAGCCGTGGGCGATGTTGGCGAACGGTCCGCCATGCACCAGCGCGGGCGTGCCCTCCAGGGTCTGCACCAGGTTGGGTTGCAGGGCCTCGCGCAGCAGCGCCGCCATGGCGCCGTCGGCCTTGAGGTCCGAGGCGGTGACCATCGACCCGTCGCGCCGATAGCCCACCACCATGCGGGCCAGGCGCGCCCGCAGATCGTCCAGGTCGCGCGCCAGGCACAGCACCGCCATCACCTCGGAGGCCACGGTGATGTCCCAGCCGGCCTCGCGCACGGGCCCGTTGATCCGCCCGCCCAGGCCCACGACAGTGGTGCGCAGGGCGCGGTCGTTGAGGTCCACCGCCCGCCGCCAGGCCACCCGCGAGGGGTCCAGGCCGAGTTCGTTGCCCCAGTGCAGGTGGTTGTCGAGCATTGCCGCCAGCAGGTTGTTGGCGGCGGAGATGGCATGGAAATCGCCGGTGAAATGGAGGTTGATCTCCTCCATCGGCACGACCTGGGCGTGCCCGCCGCCGGTCGCGCCGCCCTTCACGCCGAAGCACGGCCCCAGGCTGGGCTCGCGCAGGCACACCACCGGCTTGCGCCCGAGACGGGCCAGCGCGTCGCCCAGGCCGATCACCGTGGTGGTCTTGCCCTCGCCGGCGGGGGTGGGGTTGATGCCCGTCACCAGCACCAGCGCGCCATCCGGCCGGTCCTGCAGCGAGCGGATGAAGCCCGCGTCGATCTTCGCCTTGTTGCGGCCGTAGAGAATGAGGGAATCCTCGGGAATGCCCAGCTTCGCGGCAATCTCGGCAATCGGTCGCGGCCGGGCGGCCCGGGCGATCTGCAAATCGGTCATCACGGGAAAGACGTCTCCTTGCCCAGGTCCATCCGCCGGCACGACATCCTGCGTTCTCTCAGGAGGCCGCCGGAGCCGGCTCGCGCCGGCGCACGCCCATCTCTGTCAGCGCGGCATCCGCGGCCGCCACGAAGCGACGCATGTCCTCCGGCGTGACGGCGCCGATGCAGCCCACCCGGAAGGAGGGCAACGGCGTGTTGAAGAAATTGCTGATCACGAATCCCCGCCGCTTGAGCTGGTCGACGAAGGTCTGGAGGTTCCAGACCGGGTCGGCGGGGGCGTGGATGTTGACCACGATCGGTCCCTGCACGGCGCGCGGCAGATAGGGCGTGAGGCCGATGCCGATCATGCCCTCGTAGACGGTGCGGACATTCTCGCGGTAGCGCGCCAGACGCGCCTCGCGCCCGCCCTCGGCCTCGTAGAGATCGAGCGCCACGTCGAGGCTCGCCAGCACCTGCGCGGGCGGGGTGAAGCGGAAGCTGCCCGGACCGGAACGCTGGTACTGGGCGTAGATCTCGCCCAGGTTCAGCGCCCAGCTTCCTCCCTCGCGGGCTTCCGGCTGCTGCAGGCGCTCGGTGCGGGCCACGATCATGCACAGGCCCGGCATGCCCTCGAGGCATTTGTTGGCGCTGAAGGCCACCGAGTCGAGCTCGGGCATGGCCGAGACGTCGAGCGGCAGGGCGCCGAAGGCCGAGACGGCATCGAGGATCATCCGCGCCCCGGCAGCATGTACTACCCGCCCGATCGCCGCGGCGTCGAGCACCACGCCGGAGCCGGTCTCGCTGTAGACCAGACCGACGTGGCGGATGGCGGGGTCGGCCGCCAGCGCCTCGGCCACCACCGCCGGATCGAGCGGGGCGTCCTGCGACACCTCCGGGGCGACCACATCGTGTCCGGCGTGGCGGGCCAGGGTGGCCAGACGCGCGGAATACTGCCCGGTGTGGGGGATCAGCATGCGCCCGCCCGCCGGCACGAGGCTGCGCAGGCTGGCCTCCATGGCGAAATGTCCGCAGCCCTGCAACGCCAGGGCGGTATGGGTCTCGGCGCCGCCGCCGGCCAGGGCACGTACCCGCTCGCGCACCTGCGCATAGAGCGTGCGGAAGTCGTTGTCCCAGGGGGCATAATCCTGTGCCATCGCCGCCCGCACTTCCGGCCGGGTTGCGACGGGGCCGGGAATCAGCAGCAGCATCGCGGCACCTCGTTTCAGGCGGGCAGAATTGACACGGGAGCGGCGCAAAATCCAGACTGTGGCGCGCTCGTCTGATCGGCGGGGACGTCTGATCGACGGGTTCGGGGGATTGCCGTCATGACCCTTCCATTTGCACTGCCGGCCTGGGCTCCCTGGTGGGTCCCGGTCGTGGTCATGGTGCCGGTGCTGCTGTACCTGGCGATATTCCTGCTCATGCCCTTCAGCGTGTTCGGGCTGCGCAGCCGCCTGGAGGCTATCGAGGCGCGGCTGGCGGAGATCGAGGCGTATCTCGGCCCGCCCGCTCCCGAGCCGGAGGAGGACGAACCTCCCCGGCGGTACGAGGCGGAAGACGCACGCCGCGCCCCTCCCCCTCAGCCCGATACTCCGGGGCTGCCCCGGCGCCCGGCCGCGCGCTGG
>CALNAL010000448.1 GCA_937874445.1 uncultured Acetobacteraceae bacterium
CGTGGGCTCGGAGATGTGTATAAGAGACAGGGTCGGGGGTCGCCGCGTTGATCGCCGCCTGCACGTCGTGCGCGGCGGCGTCGATGTTCCGGTCGAGGTCGAACTGCACGATGATGGTGGTGGCGCCGGTGGCGGACACCGAGGTCAGCTCCGTCACGCCGGCGATCTCGCCGAGGCGGCGCTCCAGCGGCGCGGCGATGGAGGTGCCCATCGTCTCCGGGTCGGCGCCGGGCCGCGAGGCGAACACCACCACGGTGGGGATGTCCACGCTCGGCAGTGCCGAGACCGGCAGGAAGCGGTAGGCCACCGCCCCCGAAAGCAGCAGCCCCAGCGCCAGCAGCACCGTCGCCACCGGGCGGCGGATGAAGAAGGCCGAGAAGTTCACGCGGAACCTCCGGTGGCCAGGGGAAGGAAGTCTTCCTTTTCTGAAGAAAAGGAAGCGAAAAGACTTCGTTCGCTTGGCCCCCTGCCGGTTTCAGCCGCGGAGCCCAGCGAACGAAGCTTTTTTGGTTCTTTTTTCTCGAAAAAAGAACCCTTTCCTTTCTTCCTGTCGCCCGCGGGGCTCATTCCGCCGCCGCCGGGCGCGGCCCGAAGAAGCGCAGCCGCAGCCGCTCGAAGCCGAGGTAGATGGCGGGCGTGGTGTAGAGCGTGAGGAGCTGGCTGAGCAGCAGCCCGCCGACGATGGAGACGCCGAGCGGGAAGCGCAGCTCGCTGCCGGTGCCGCGCTCGAGCATCAGCGGCAGGGCGCCGAGCAGGGCGGCCATGGTGGTCATCATGATGGGGCGGAAGCGCAACAGCGAGGCCTGCTCGATGGCGTCCAGCGGGGTCATGCCCCCCTCGCGCTCGGCCTCGATGGCGAAGTCCACCATCATGATGGCGTTCTTCTTGACGATGCCCATCAGCAGCACCAGCCCGACCAGGGCCACCAGCGAGAGATCCTGTCCGAAGGCCATCAGCGCCAGCAGCGCGCCGATGCCGGCCGAGGGCAGGGTGGAGAGGATCGTGACGGGGTGGATGAAACTTTCGTAGAGCACGCCGAGCACGATGTAGATCACCACCACCGCCGCGACGATCAGCCAGGGCTCGGAGGCCAGCGAGCGCTGGAACTCGGCGGCGTCGCCGGAATACGAACCCGAGATGGTGGCGGGCATGCCGATGGCCGCCTCGGCCGCGGCGATCTGCTCCACCGCCTCGCCGAGGGAGGCGCCGGAGGCGAGGTTGAAGGAGAGCGTCACCGAGGGGAACTGGCCCTGGCGTGTCACCGCCAGCGGCGCGGTGGTGCGGCTGAGGGTGGCGATGGCGGTGAGCGGCACCTGCCCGGAGCTGCCCGGCACGCGCAGGCCGGCGAGCGAGGCGGGGTCGCGCTGCCAGGCGGGCTCGGCCTCGAGCACCACGCGGTACTGGTTGGCCTGCGCGAAGATGGTGGAGATCTGGCGCTGGCCGAAGGCGTCGTAGAGGATGTTCTGCACGTCCTGCATGCTCACGCCGAGTCGCATGGCGGCGGCGCGGTCCACCTCCACGCGGGTGCGCAGCCCGTCGTTCTGCTGGTCGGAGGCGACATCGCGCAGCGCGGGCAGGGCGGCGAAGCGCTCCAGCAGCCGCGGCGCCCAGGCGGCGAGTTCGGCGGCGTCGGTGTCGATCAGGGTGTACTGGAACTGGGTGCGGCTGACGCGGGTGCCGATCTGGATGTCCTGCACCGGCTGGAGGAACACGGTCAGTCCCGGCAGGGTGGCGAGGCTGGATTGCAGCCGGCGCGCCACCTCGGCCGCCGAGGCGCTGCGGGCGGTGCGCGGCTTGAGCACCACGGTCAGGCTGCCGGTGTTGGGCGTGGCATTGATGGTGCCGGCGCCGACGAAGCTCGTCACCGAGACCACCGCCGGATCGGCGCGGATGATCTCCGCGGCGCGGGCCTGCAACGCCGCCATGCGGGGGATCGACACGTCCTGCCCCGCCTCGGCGACGACGGCGATCACGCCGGTGTCCTGCTGCGGCAGGAAGCCCTTGGGCACGACGATGTAGAGCAGGACGGTGCCCACCAGGGTCGCCAGCGCCAGCAGAAGCATCTTGCCCTGGTGGCGCAGCGACCAGTGCAGGCTCACGCGATAGCCGGCGAGCAGCGCGTCGAATCCGTGCCCGGCCAGGCGGGCGATCAGCCACGGCCGTTCCTCCGCCGAGGGGCGCAGCAGGCGGCCGCACATCATCGGCGTCAGGGTCAGCGAGACCACCGCCGAGACCACCACGGCCACCGAAAGCGTCACGGCGAACTCGGAGAACAGCCGTCCCACCAGGCCGGTCATGAACAGCAGGGGGATGAACACCGCGATCAGCGAGACCGTCAGGGAGACGATCGTGAAGCCGATCTGCGCCGCGCCCTTGTAGGCGGCGGCCAGGGGCTTCTCGCCGGCCTCGAGATAGCGCACCACGTTCTCGATCATCACGATGGCGTCGTCGACCACGAAGCCGGTGGCCACCGTGAGGGCCATGAGCGAGAGGTTGTCGAGCCCGTAGCCGAGCAGCGCCATCACGCCGAAGGTGCCGATCAGCGACAGCGGCAGCGCCACCGCGGGAATGACGGTGGCGCGCCAGGAGCGCAGGAAGAGGTAGATCACCCCCACCACCAGCACGATGGAAAGCACCAGCGTGGCCTGCACGTCGGCCACCGAGGCGCGGATGGTCTGGGTGCGGTCGCTGACCACCACGGTGCGGATGCCGGCGGGCATGGCCCCTTCCAGCCGCGGCAGGGCGGCCTTCAGGCGGTCCACCGTCTCGACGATGTTGGCCCCGGGCTGGCGCTGGATGTCGAGCACCACCGCGGGCTGGGCCGGTCCGCCGCCGGGCGGATAGTAGGCGGCGGCGACGCGGTCGTTCTCCAGCCCGCCCACCACGGCGCCGACGTCGCTGAGCCGCACCGGGGCGCTGTTGCGCCAGGCGATGACGAGGTCGCGATAGGCGGCGGGGGAGACCAGCTGGTCGTTGGCGCCGAGGGTGAAGGCCTGGCGTGGCCCGTCGAAGCCGCCCTTGGCGCCGTTGACGTTGGCCGCCGCCACCGCCGTGCGCACGTCCTCCAGCGACAGGCCGTAGGCGGCCAGCCGCGCGGGGTCGATGCGCACCCGCACCGCCGGCTTCATGTTGCCCTGCACCGAGACGCGCCCCACCCCGTCGATCTGGGAAAGCTTGGGCTGGAGCAGCGTGTCGGCCGCGTCGCTCACCTGGTCGAGCGGCAGCGAGCTGGAGAGCAGCGCGAGCGTCATGATCGGCGCGTCGGCCGGGTTCACCTTGGCGTAGACGGGCGGGTAGGGGAGGTTGCTGGGCAGCGTGCCGGCCGCGGCGTTGATCGCCGCCTGCACGTCCTGCGCCGCCGAATCGATGTTGCGCGAAAGGGAGAACTGCAGCGTGATCTGGCTGGTGTTCTCCGAGGAGATCGAGGTCATCGTCGTCAGCCCCTGGATCTGGCCGAACTGGCGTTCCAGGGAGGCGGTGATGAGGTCGGCCACGGTGTCGGGGCTGGCGCCGGGGAGCTGGGTGGTCACCAGGATGGTGGGGAAATCCACCTGCGGCAGCGCCGAAACCGGCAGCGTCCGGTAGCCCAGCACGCCGCCGAGCAGCACCGCGATGGCCAGCAGCGAGGTGGCGATCGGGCGGGAGATGAAGGGCGAGGAGAGGCTCATGACGGGCGTGCCGGGTCAGCCGCCGCGGCGCCCGCTTGCCCCACGCGCGGGGGAGGCGGCCGGCGCCGGCGCGGCCCCAGTCTGCTGCGGCCTGCCAGTCTGTTGCGGCACGATGATGTGCACCTTGGCCCCGTCGGTCAGGCGCGAG
>CALNAL010000449.1 GCA_937874445.1 uncultured Acetobacteraceae bacterium
CAAAGGAACAAAGCTTTCCTGGTTCTCCTTTCCCGAAAGGAGAACACCTTCCTTGCTCAGCCGCGTCGCGCCACGGCGGCGATGCGGGCGGCCAGGGCGGGAAGTTCCGGCCAGGGGGTGTAGTCGCAGACCGTTCCGACCCCGGTCGGTCCGCCGGTCAGCGCCATGATGAAGCGGATCGCCGTGCGGTCGAAGGCGTTGTAGCGGGGATATTCCAGCTTGCCGGCGATCGCCTCGGCCAGCACCGGGCGGGCGCCGGAGCGGCGGATCCATTTGCGCAGATAGGGGCTGCCGGTGGCGCTGCGCTTGCCCGGCTTGCGCGCGGTGAGATTGACCGAGAGCAGCACCAGCGGGCGCGTCGGCGCCTCGCGCACCAGTGCCGCGAGCAGGCGCCGGGCCGGCGGCAGATGGCGCCCGTAGCGCACCGCGGCGAGCAGCACACACACGCCCGGCCCGTGCAGGCGCGCTCCATGCAGATGCGTCGGGGTCGGGCGGGGCTCGCGGGCGAGATTTTCCGTGCGCACCGTCAGTCCCGCCGTCGCCAGATGCTCCGCCAAGGCGTGGGCGATCTTCTCGGTGTGGCCGAAGTGCGAGGCGTAGAAGAGGTCGAGGGCGGGTGGGGTCATGCCCACAGGGCTAGCGCACCGGCATCGTACAGTCCATCGCCGGCACGAGGCCGGTGCGCTGCCATATCTGGCTCGCCCCGAACATCTCGGCCAGCACGAAGCCGCGCAGATGCAGCTCGCCCGCCGCATCGACCCAGAGAACGCAGTCCCACACGTTGCCGGTCTCGGGGTCGGTGATGGTGCCCTGCCAGCGCCCGTCGGGGGCCGCCGTGGCATGCAGGATGATACGCCGGCACATCGGCACGCCGTGCGGATCGCTCTCGGGCGTGACGCCATCGGCCTTGAAGGGCGAGGACATGCCCACCAGCCGGCCGCAGAGGGCGTTCTCGCAGGGAGCGATCTCGACGATGCCGTCTCCCCCCTCGATCAGCCAGCGCCCCACGAGGGGAGACGTCGCGGGTTGCGCCCTCACGGCCTGCGCGCCCAGGAGCGTCGCGACCAGGAGCGCCGCATTCAGCAGGGACCACACGTGACCCCGGGCGCTGTCGCCCTCCCCGCATGCCGAGGCGTGCCAACCGCCATTCCCGCCTCCTGATCTCGCCGTCCGGACTACCCCCCGGAAGGGAGGCGCGACGCCCCATCCTCCAGGCCCAGTCGAAAGGCTTCCCAACCGGGAAACCTGGGGATGGAAACCTACAGGGGCGCCGCGCCGGCGACAATCGCGAAGGCGTCGTACTCCTTCGTATCAGCCCCGCGCCACGACCTCCGCCAGGGCGCGGCCCACCTCCTCGGTGCTCGCCGTGCCGCCCATGTCGCGCGTGCGCGGCCCGCCCTCGCGCAGCAGCGTCTCGATCGCCTGCACGATCGCCTGGCCCGCCGCCGGCTCGCCGAGGTGCTCCAGCATCATCGCCCCCGCCCAGATCTGGCCGATCGGGTTGCAGATGTGCCGCCCCGCGATATCCGGCGCCGAGCCGTGCACCGGCTCGAACATCGAGGGATATTCGCGCTCGGGGTTGATGTTGGCCGAGGGCGCGATGCCGATCGAGCCGGCCACCGCCGGACCGAGGTCGGAGAGGATGTCGCCGAAGAGGTTGGTGCCCACCACCACGTCGAACCAGTCGGGATGCGCCACGAAATTGGCGCACAGGATGTCGATGTGGAACTGGTCGGTCTTGATCGCGGGATAGTTCTTCGCCATGGCCGCGAAACGCTCGTCCCAGTACGGCATGGTGAAGGTGATGCCGTTGGACTTGGTGGCCGAGGTGACGTGCTTCTTCGGCCGCTTCATCGCCAGCTCGAAGGCGTATTTCATGATGCGGTCGCAGCCCTTGCGGGTCAGCACCGACATCTGGCTGACGAACTCGCGCTCCGTGCCCTCGAAGTTGCGCCCGCCCACCGAGGAATACTCGCCCTCGGTGTTCTCGCGCACCACGTAGAAGTCGATGTCCTTCTCGGTGCGCCCGGCCAGCGGGGTCCGCGCGCCGGGCATCAGCTTGCAGGGGCGCAGATTGACATACTGGTCGAAGCCCCGGCGGATCGGGATCAGCAGCCCCCACAGCGAAATGTGGTCCGGCACCCCCGGCCAGCCCACCGCGCCGAGAAACACCGAGTCCGATTCACGCAGCCGGTCGAGCCCGTCGGCCGGCATCATCATGCCGGTCTTGTGGTAGGTCTCGCACGACCAGTCGTAGGGCGTGCAGTGCAGCGTGAAACCGAACCGTGTGGCCGCCGCCTCCAGCACGCGCAATCCCTCCGGCGTGGTCTCTTTACCGATACCATCGCCGGGAATGACGGCAATCTTGTACGTTTTGCTCATGATGGGCCTCCTCCTGCCGCGAGCCTGCACGCCCCCCGCAGCGCGGTCAACCCGCCGCACGGCCGGGTCGCGCCGCAATTCCCGGCTGCGAAAAACAAGGAAGGCTTCTTTTTCCTGAAAGAAAAAGAAGCAAAAAGGACTTCGTTCGTTGGGCTCCGCGGCTGACACGGGCGCGGAGTCCTTAACGGAGAGAGCTTTCCTGGTTCTCCTTTCGCGAAAGGAGAACACCTTCCTTGCCGACTTCGCCCAGAAAAGGACGCCGGCCTCAGGCGGCGGTGCCGCCGACGGTGAGGCCGCTGAGCTTGAGGGTGGGCAGGCCGACGCCGACGGGCACGCCCTGGCCGTTCTTGCCGCAGGTGCCGATGCCGGGGTCGAGGCTCATGTCGTTGCCGATCATGGCCACGCGGGTCAGCACGTCGGGGCCGTTGCCGATGAGGGTGGCGCCCTTGACGGGGGCGGTCACCTTGCCGTCCTCGATCAGGTAGGCCTCGGAGGCGGAAAAGACGAACTTGCCGGAGGTGATGTCCACCTGGCCGCCGCCGAAATTGACGGCATAGAGGCCGCGCTTGACGGAACGCAGCATCTCCTCGGGGGCGACGTCGCCGCCCAGCATGAAGGTGTTGGTCATGCGCGGCATGGGGGCGCAGGCAAAGGACTGGCGCCGGCCGTTGCCGGTGGAGTGCCCCCCCATCAGGCGGGCGTTGAGGCGGTCCTGCAGGTAGCCGCACAGGATGCCGTCCTCGATCAGCACGGTACGCGAGGTGGGGGTGCCCTCGTCGTCGATGCTGAGGCTGCCGCGGCGATCGGGGAGGGTGCCGTCGTCGATGACGGTCACGCCCGGGGCGGCGACGCGGGTGCCGAGCAGGCCGGCGAAGGCGGAGGTCTTCTTGCGGTTGAAGTCGCCCTCCAGGCCATGGCCGATCGCCTCGTGCAGCAGGATGCCGGGCCAGCCGGGGCCGAGCACCACCTCCATCTCCCCCGCCGGGGCGGGACGCGCCTCGAGGTTGACCAGCGCCTGGCGCAGCGCCTCCTCCACCGCGGCCTTCCAGACCGTCTCGGCGGTGACGCGCCCGTAGGCGAAGCGGCCGCCGGTGCCATGGCTGCCGGTTTCCCGCCGGCCGTCCTGCTCGACCACCACGCTGACATTGAGGCGCACCAGCGGGCGCAGATCGGCGGCGCGGGTGCCGTCGGCGCGCAGGATCTGCACCGCCTGCCACGAGGCGGCGAGCGAGGCCATCACCTGCCGCACGCGCGGGTCGCGGGCGCGGGCGTAGGCGTCGATCTCGGCGAGCAGCGCGGTACGGGTGGCAAAGGGCGCGTCGGCGAAGGGGTTGGCGCCGGTGGTGCGCCGCACGGCGGCGGGGTTCGGCGGCTGGGCGACGGTGCCGGAATGGCCGGCGGCCACCGCGCGCACCGAGGCGCAGGCCCGCCGG
>CALNAL010000450.1 GCA_937874445.1 uncultured Acetobacteraceae bacterium
CGGCCCGGGGCCCAGGCCCCCCGCCCCCGCCCGCCCCCGCCCCGCGGGCCGGCCCGCCGCCACCCCCCCACCCGCAGCCGCTACCCGAGGGTGCGGCGCGCCTGGCTGGAGAAGGGCCCTGGCGCCGCTCCCGAAACCCGCGGCACCGGCGATTTCGTACGCGTCTCCTGGGACAAGGCGATCGAGCTGGTCGCCCACGAGATCAAGCGCGTCGAGACCGACTACGGTCCGTGGGCGGTGTTCTGCGGCACCTACGGCTGGCGCAGCACCGGACGGATGCACAACTGCCAGCCCTGGCTGCGGCGGATGATGAACCTCGCCGGCGGCTTCGTCGCCGCCACCGGCGACTACTCGACCGGCGCCAGCCAGGTCATCATGCCCCACGTGGTCGGCGCCATGGAGGTCTACGACCAGCAGACCGCCTATCCCGTCGTGCTCGAGAACACCGACCTGTTCCTCTTCTGGGGCGCCGAGCCGTTCAACAACAACCAGATCGGCTCCCAGATCCCGGGCCACGAGGTCTACGGGTGGTTCCAGGAGATGATCGCCCGCAAGAAGAAGATGGTCTTCATCGACCCCGTGCGCACCGAGCCCTGCAAGCTCGCCGGGGCCGAGTGGATCCCTCTCAACCCGCAGACCGACGTCGCCATGATGCTGGGCATGGCCCACACCCTGGTGAGCGAGAAGCTGCACGACGAGAAGTTCCTCAAGACCTACACCGTCGGCTTCGAGCAGTTCCTGCCCTACCTGATGGGCGAGACCGACAAGACCCCCAAGAGCGCCGAATGGGCCTCGGCGATCTGCGGCGTGCCGGCCGAGACCATCAAGGACCTCGCCCGCCGCTGCGCCAAGGGCCGCACCATGCTGGCCTCCGGCTGGTCGGTGCAGCGCCAGCATCACGGCGAGCAGGTCCACTGGATGCTCGTCACCCTGGCTGCCATGCTCGGCCAGATCGGCCTGCCCGGCGGCGGGTTCGGGCTCTCCTATCACTACGCCTCCGGCGGGGCGCCCACCGCGACGGGCGGGGTCGTGGGCGGCATCTCCATCCTCAACCCGGCCGACATCGGCAAGAGCTGGACCCCCGACAAGGGCTCCAAGACCATCCCGGTGGCGCGCATCGTGGACATGCTGGAGCACCCCGGCGAGGGCTTCGACTACAACGGCACCAAGGGCAAATACCCCGACGTGCGCCTGACCTACTGGACCGGCGGCAACCCCTTCCACCATCATCAGGACCGCAACCGCCAGGTCGCGGCGTGGCGGAAGTTCGAGACCTTCATCGTCCAGGACTTCCAGTGGACCGCCTCGGCCCGCTTCGCCGACATCGTGCTGCCGGCCATCACCACCGCCGAATGCAACGACCTCGAGATGGTCGGCCCGCTTTCCAATACCGCCGTGGTGGCCTGCAAGAAGGTCGTGGACCCGGTGGGCGAGGCGCTCAGCGACTTCGAGATCCAGCGCCGCATCGCCGCCAAGATGGGCTTCGAGCAGGCCTACACCGGCGGCAAGGACGAGATGGGCTGGATCCGCGAGCTTTACATGACCGCCGCCAACATGGCCAAGGGCCGGAAAGTCGAGATGCCCGATTTCGACACCTTCTGGAAGAACGGCATCCACGAGTTCCAGATCGGCGAGGCGGCCAAGAAATACGTCCGCTACGGCGCCTTCCGCGCCGACCCGCTGCTCAACCCGCTCGGCACCCCCTCGGGCAAGATCGAGATCTATTCCAAGAAGATCGAGGGCTTCCACTACGAGGACTGCCCGCCGCACCCGGCGTGGATGGAACCCTTCGAGCGGGCCTCGGCGCCGGGGGCGAAATACAAGCTGCACATCAACACCAAGCACCCGCCCTACCGGCTGCACTCCCAGCTCTGCGGCACCAATCTGCGCGAGAAGTACGCCGTCTCCGGGCGCGAGCCGATCCTGCTCAACCCCGAGGACGCCGCCGCCCGCGGCATCAAGGACGGCGACGTGGTGCGCGTCTTCAACGACCGCGGCCAGGTGCTCGCCGGCGCGACGATCACGCCCGACGTGTTCAAGGGCACGGCCGTGCTCAGCGAGGGCGGATGGTACGACCCGGTGGAGCCGGGCCGGCCCAACACCCTCTCGGCCTGGGGCGACGCCAACGTGCTGAGCCGCGACATCGGCACCTCCAAGCTCGCCCAGGCCACCTCGGCCGCCACCATCTGCGGCGAGGTCGAAAAGTTCACCGGCTCCCTGCCGCCGGTGAAGGTGTTCTCCGAGGTCAAGGGATGAGATAAAGCGTCTCCGATGCGGGGCCGGGAGGGCGGTGCCTTCCCGGCCCCTTTTCTTTTCGGGCCCTTCCTACGGAGACATGTGCGATGGCGGCTGAGGACGAGATGCGGCGTCTGCTGGAGATCATGGTCGCCCTGCGCGACCCCGCGCACGGCTGCCCCTGGGACAAGGTGCAGGATTTCGACACCATCGCCCCCTACACCATCGAGGAAGCCTACGAGGTGGCCGACGCCATCGCCCGGCGCGACTGGCAGGCCCTGCCCGACGAGCTGGGCGACCTGCTGCTGCAGGTGGTCTACCACGCCCGCATCGCCGAGGAGCGCGGGCTGTTCGACTTCGCCACCG
Organism: uncultured Acetobacteraceae bacterium; assembly: GCA_937874445.1. Taxonomy (GTDB): domain Bacteria; phylum Pseudomonadota; class Alphaproteobacteria; order Acetobacterales; family Acetobacteraceae; genus Rhodovastum. Next base: position 2,602 of record CALNAL010000450.1, read on the forward strand.
TGGCGCGGATGATCGGCGACAAGATGGTGCGCCGCCATCCCCACGTGTTCGGCCCCGAGGCCGGGCGCGGGGCCGAGCGCCACGCCGCGCTGTGGGAGGCCCAGAAGAGCGTCGAGCGCGCCGCCCGCCACGAGGACGGCACGCTCGCCGGCATCCCCCTCGGGCTGCCCGCCCTCACCCGCGCCGAGAAGCTGACCAAGCGCGCCGGCCGCGTCGGCTTCGACTGGCCCGACGCCGAGGCCGTGCTGGACAAGCTCAAGGAAGAGGTCGGCGAGCTGCGCGCCGAATTCCCCCACGACGGCAAGCCTGCCGACCGCGCCCACCTCGCCGAGGAGATGGGCGACGTGCTGTTCGTGGTGGCCAACCTCTCGCGCAAGCTCGGCCTCAACGGCGAGGAGTGCCTGCGCGCGGCCAACGCCAAGTTCTGCCGGCGCTTCGGCAGCATCGAGGCCGCCCTCGCCGCCCAGGGGCGCACCCCCGACGACGCCTCGCTGGAAGAGATGGAAGAGCTCTGGCAGGCCGCCAAGAAAGAAGAGAGAAAGTAGGGAACACGTGGGCGGGAGCGCCCTTCTTTTCCCCCCGGACCTCCCCATAACAGGGCGATGGCCCTCGCACTCCCCTTCGACAACACCTACGCGGCCCTGCCGCCGCAGTTCTACGCCCGCCTCGCCCCGGTGCCCGTGGCGGCGCCGCGGCTTCTGGCGCTGAACGCCCCTCTCGCCCGCGCCCTCGGCCTCGACCCCGACGCGCTCGCCACGCCTGAGGGGGTAGCCATGCTGGCCGGCAACGCCCTCCCCGACGGCGCCGCGCCGATCGCGCTGGCCTACGCCGGCCACCAGTTCGGCAGCTTCGTGCCCTCCCTCGGCGACGGCCGGGCCATCCTGCTCGGCGAGATCCTCGCCCCGGACGGGCGCCGCTTCGACCTCCAGCTCAAGGGCTCCGGCCGCACCCCCTTCTCACGCGCCGGCGACGGCCGCGCCGCGCTGGGGCCGGTGCTGCGCGAGTTCCTGCTCGCCGAGGCCATGGCCGCACTCGGCATCCCCACCACCCGCGCGCTCGCCGCCGTTGCCACCGGCGAGACCGTGCTGCGCGAGACCGCCCTGCCGGGCGCCGTGCTGGCCCGCGTGGCCTCCAGCCACCTGCGGGTCGGCACCTTCCAGTATTTCGCCGCGCGGCAGGATGCCGATTCCCTGCGCCGCCTCGTCGCCTACGCC
>CALNAL010000451.1 GCA_937874445.1 uncultured Acetobacteraceae bacterium
CCACGGCGTTGCGGCGCGGGGGAGGCAGGGCGCCGGGGGCAGACGCGGAGCCAAACGGACAAAAGTCCTTTTGCTTCTTTTCCTTCAGGAAAAGAAGACTTCCTTGCCTTCCCTTCCCTTTGCCTTGCCTCCCCGCGGCGTCAGCTGGCGGCGGGGGTGCCGAAATCGGGGGTGGCGAAGGGCTGGGCGATCTCCCGCGTGCGTGCGGCGCGCAGCACCACGTCGTCGCGGTAGAGCGGGCCGGCGAGCTGCACCGAGCGCGGCAGGCCGTTGGCGGCCACCCCCATCGGCACGGCGATGGCCGGCTGGCGGGTGAGGTTGAACATCATCGTCCACGGCGCCCAGTTGGTCCACAGCGCCGCCATCGGGTCGGGAATCGGCGCGTCGCAGAGGGGCGCCAGGTTGGGCACGGTGGGGCAGAGCACCAGGTCGAACCGCTGATGCAGGCGGGCCATGGCGTGGGCGGCGGTCACGCGGGCCTGCTCCATCTCGATCATCGCGGTGGCCGGCACGTCCTTGTTGGCCTCGGCCACGGCGAGCAGGCCGGGGTCCATCATGTGGCGGCGGGTCTCGGGGATGGCGTGGACCAGCTGGGTCAGCGCCACGCCCCAGATGCGCCCGAAGATCTCGCGGATGTCGGGCAGGCCGGGGTCGGCCTCGTCGACGATGGCGCCGGCCTCGCTGAGCAGCTGGGCGGCCTGCGACACGGCGGCCATGCCCTCCCAGTCCACCGGGGCCTCGAAGCCGGGGTTGCGCAGCACCGCCACGCGCAGCTCGGCCACCCCCTCCTCGATGCCCTCGCGCCAGTCGCGCGGGGTGCCGGCGGGGGTATCGTGGGCCTCGGGGGGCAGGCAGAACGGGTCGCGCAGGTCGAAGCGCGCGATCGCCGAAAGCATCAGCGCGGCGTCGCGCACGCTGCGGGCGAGCGGGCCGGCCACGGCGACGTTGCCGAAGGCGCCGAGCGGCCACTGGGGCACCCGCCCGAAGCTCGGCTTGAAGCCCACCACGCCGCACCAGGCGGCGGGAATGCGGATGGAGCCGCCGGCATCGGAGCCCATGTGCAGCGGCCCGAACCCGGCCGCCGCCGCCGCCCCCGCTCCGGACGAGGAGCCGCCGGTGGTGTGCAGCTTGTTCCACGGGTTGCGGGTGATGCCGTGCAGCGGGCAGTCGCCGGGCGACTTCCAGCCGAACTCGGGGGTCGTGGTCTTGCCGATGATGACCGCGCCCTGCTCCTTGAGCCCCACCACGCAGGGGGCGTCCTCGGCGACCGGGGCGGGGTCGGTCAGGCGCGAGCCGCGGCGGGTGGGAAAGCCCGCGAGGTTCATCAGGTCCTTCACCGTGACCGGCACGCCGTCGAGGATGCCGCGCGGACGGCCGGTCAGCCAGCGTGCCTCGCTCTCGCCGGCGGCCTCCAGGGCCCGCGGGTTCATCACCGCGAAGGCGTTGATCTCGGGGTTGAGCTGGGCGATGCGTTCGGTGACGGCCTTGAGCACCTCGACGGGGCTGAGGTCATGGCGGGCGTAGGCGCCAAGCAGCTCCTCGGCGGTCATCAGGGCGGGATCGACGGGTTCGGCGGTATCGGTGGCTGACATGCTCATCTTCCAAGGGGGCCTGCCCCGGCCGGAAAGGGCCTGGGAGTGGCGGCGAATCCCGTGCAGCATAGGCATGACGGCGAAGGAGGGAACCCCCGCATGTCGGACTGGTTCGATAATCAACCGCAGGGCCCCCAGCAGCCCTGGGAATGGCCCGAGTCGATTTGGCGGCGGGCGGTGGAGCAGGTGCGCGCCGGCGCCTCCCTGCGGCCGGCCGTCTGGCCCGGGGGGGCGCGCTGCGCGGTGGCGCTCTCCTTCGACTGCGACCACGAGATCGCGGCCCTCGATGCGGCCCTCCCCTCCCCGCTGCGGCTGAGCCGGGGCGAATACGGCGCCCGCCGGAGCGTGCCGCGACTCCTCGCCGTGCTGGCCCGCGCGGGGGTGCCGGCGACGTTCTTCGTCCCCGGCGTCGCGGCGCTGCTGCACCCCGAGGAGGTGCGCGCGATCGCCGCCGCCGGCCACGAGGTCGCGCTGCATTCCTGGATTCGCGAACCCGCCGTCCCCGGCATGCGCGCCGCCGTCGAGCACGACCTGCTGGCCCGCGCGGCCGGGGCGCTGGAAAAGCTTTCCGGCGGCGCCCCGGTGGGGATGCGCACCGCCACGCGGGATTTCTCGCCCAACACCCTCGGCGTCGCCCGCAAGCTGGGCCTGCTCTACGACAGCTCGCTGGCCGCCGACGACGATCCCTACGAACTGCTCGAGTCCGGCCGGCCCTCCGGGGTGGTCGAGCTGCCGCCGACGGACTTCGACGCGGAGTCGGCGGATGCCGAGGAGAGGCTGCGGGCCGAGTTCGCCGGCGCCCTGGCGGAGGGAGGGCTGTTCGCGCCCGGCCTGCCGGCCGACCGTGCCGGCCGCCGCGGGCGCATCGGCCTGCTGGAACGGCTGATCGCGCACATGTGCGGGGCTGCCGTGCCCGCCGGCGCAGAAGCCCCGCCTGCCGGCGCAGCAGCCCCGCTCGCCGGCGCAGCAGCCCCGCCTGTCGGCGCGGCTGGGGGCGTGTGGTTCGCCACCCATGCGCAGGTGGCGCGCTGGTGCCGCGCGCAGGCCGCCACTCCCCCTGCCGCCCCCCCTGCCGTCGGCCGGCCGGGAGCGGCGCCATGAATCGCCTGCTCGCCTGGCTGCGCGCCAATCCGCTGGCGGGACGGCAGATTCTCAAGGCCGCGGTGGCCCTCCCCCTGGGCTGTGCGGTGGGACTGGGCCTGCTCGGGGCGTGTGCCCTGTTCGACCTCACGCCCAACGTGGCGGCGGTCGGCGCGGCGGTGGCTACCTTCTGGGGCAGCCAGAGACTCGCCCCGGCGCTGGGCCGCCGGCTCGGGCTGCCCGAGGACTGACCCCCGATCCCGGGGGATGCAAGGGCGGACGGACCGGGGCTGCCCCCCCTGTCCTGTCCCCACCGAATCTCTCTCTTGCGGATTCGTCATGGGGTTTTCCTTGCGGCGCGGCGCCAGCTCTGCCAGTCCTAGCGCTGCGTGGATCAACCACTGAGAGAGAAAAATCTCATGCGTCGCCTTATGCTCGTACTGGCTGCGACCGCCCTCCTGGCGGCCTGCTCGGATGATGATACCGCCAATTCCGGCGGCGCCGGCGGGGCCAACGCCGGCTACGGTGCAGGCGGCGTTTCCGCCTCCAATCTCAACGGCGGAGCCGGCGGGGCCGGCGGCTCGGGCATGCTCGCCCCGGGCGTGCCCGACCGCGTGCTGTTCACCACCGCCCGCTCCGCCCTGGCCCCCGAGGCCCAGTCCATCCTGGGCAAGCAGGCCGGCTGGCTGCACAGCAACAGCGTCGCCGTGCAGATCGCCGGCAACTGCGACGAGCGCGGCACCGAGGAATACAACCTCGCCCTCGGCGAGCGCCGCGCCAACGCCGCCCGCGACTATCTGGTGGCCCATGGCGTGCAGGCCTCGCGCATCAGCACCATCAGCTACGGCAAGGACCGTCCGGTGGCGCTGGGCTCCGACGAGGCCTCCTGGGCGCAGAACCGCAACGCCATCACCATGCCGGCCGGCGGTCGCTAGAGCAGGTCGCGATCCGGCGGAATCGCCGAGTCGCGTGAATCTGCTCGAAAAACAAAGAGCTAGAGCATTTTCCGCGAGCCGCTGCGAACGGAAAATGCTCTCGTGTCCTGCCCGCGAAGTTCGCCGCGTCAGCGGCGGACGGAGCGGATCGGCAGGCCACTGAAATGAAAAGAAAGTGCCCTGATTCCGAAGGCTCCTGGGCTGCGGAATCAGGACACGAGAGCGCGATGACGTTTGACGGAATCGCCCAAAGTCCGCTTCGGCTGACGTGATCGGGGCGAGCCGGCTGGGATGAATCGAAGGGCGCGGCGCGAGGAATGGTCCCTCGCCCGCGGCCGTAACGTATTGCCGCCAAAGGTTTTTCGGGGCGGGGGCGGGCGGGGGGGGGGGCGGGCGG
>CALNAL010000452.1 GCA_937874445.1 uncultured Acetobacteraceae bacterium
CCCCCCGGTCGGCGCCCCCACCGGCCAGCCTCCCCAGGTAGAATCCGCATCATGACCGCACGTTTCCGCACCACCTATCGCGTCGCCTGCCCCGAGAGCGAGATCGCCGCGCGCGCCCAGGGCATCGCCGTGGAGCAGAGCGTGGAGATGCCGCTCGCCGCCATCACCGATGCGCGCGTGACCGCCGAGGTGGTCGGGCGCGTCGAACAGATCGTCCCGCTCGGGCCGGACAGCTACGCGGTGGAGATCGCGCTGGCGGTGGAGACGGTGGGCGCCGAGGTCGGGCAGATGCTCAACATGATCCTCGGCAACACCTCGATGCACGACTGCGTGACGCTCACCGATGTCGAGATCGTCCCCGAGTTCGCCGCCTGGTTCGGCGGGCCGCGCCTCGGCCTGGAAGGGCTGCGCGCGCGGGTCGGCGCAGGACAGCGTCCCCTCACCTGCACCGCGATCAAGCCGCAGGGCATGCCCCCCGAGGCGCTGGCCGCGCTGGCCCACCGCCTGGCGCTGGGCGGGCTGGACTACGTCAAGGACGACCACACCCAGGCCGACCAGACCACCGCCCCCTTCTCGCAACGAATCCCCGCGGTGGCGGCGGCCGTGCGCCGGGCCGCCTCGACGACCGGCCGGCGCACCCATTACGTGCCGATGCTCAGCGGCGGCTGGGGACGCATGCACCGCCAGCTCGCCCTCTGCCGCGAAGAGGGCATCGACACGGTGATGATGGCGCCGATGCTCTCGGGCCCGGCGACGATGGCGGAGATCGCGCGCGAATGGCCCGGAATGGCGATCTTCGCCCATCCCTCGATGAGCGGGGGGCACATCGCGCCCGACCTGCTGTTCGGCAAGCTGCTGCGGCTGTGGGGCGCCGACGCGCTGATCTTCGCCAACTACGGCGGCCGCTTCGGCCTCTCCCGCGCCCAGTGCCGCCAGCTGGCCGACTGGGCCGCAGCGCCGATGCACGGCCTGCGCGCCGCCGTGCCCACCCCCGCGGGCGGCATGGAGCTGGCGCGCGTGGGCGAGCTGCTCGACTTCTTCGGACACGACACCATGTTGCTGATCGGCGGCAGCCTGCTGCTGGCCGGGGAACGCATCCCCGAGGTGGGCGCCGCCTTCCAGCACGCCGTGGAGACGCATTTCCCATGACCGGTCCGAATTTCCACGCCTTCCGCGACTTCCGCTGGGAGGGGGTGGACCACCTCCCCTACAAGGAGGTCGGCAGCGCGCCGTTCCGCGCCATCTCGCGCCAGGTGCTGTTCTCCGAACCGGCGCTGGCCTGCCAGCTGCGCTACTTCGAGATGGCGGCAGGCGGCTATTCCACACTGGAATGCCACGCCCACGAGCACGGGGTGATGATCCTGCGCGGGCACGGGCACTGCCTGGTCGGCACCGAGGTGCGGCAGGTCGGGCCGTACGACCTGATCCACATTCCCGCCCAGGCCTGGCACCAGTTCCGCGCGACGGAAGGCGAGGCGTTCGGCTTTCTCTGCATGGTCAACGTCGCGCGCGACCGCCCGCGCCTGCCAGGGCCCGAGGATCTCGCCGCACTGCGGGCACATCCGGCGGTGGCCGCCTTCCTCGACGAAACCCCGCGCTGATCCCCGTTCCCGGCGCGCGCCTTCGTGCGACGTGCCGACGTTCCGTCGGCCGGGGCGCTGCCCCGTGCCCTGCCGGGCTCTGCCCGGACCTGGCAGGAGCTTTGCTCCTGCACCTAATACGTTACGAATACGGAACGTTATGGGCACGGGTATGCGCGGCCTGGGTCAGGCGGTTTTGGCGGGGGGAGGCGGGGACAGGACGAGAGACGGGGGGATTGGGCGCTGCGCGCAAGGAAGAGGAAGGG
>CALNAL010000453.1 GCA_937874445.1 uncultured Acetobacteraceae bacterium
GTTCCAAGGGCCTCCCGGCCCTTGGCGGGTCCAGGGCGGAGCCCTGGCCTTCCTTCCATGACCCCCTTCGGCGCCCGTCTGCGCGCCCTGCGGGCGGAGCGGGGGATGACGCAGGCGGCGCTAGCGGTACGGCTACAGATTTCCCCGGCCTATCTTTCGGCGCTGGAGCACGGGCGGCGGGGCACGCCGAGTGCCGGGCTGGTGCACCAGATCTGCGAGGTTTTCGGCCTGATCTGGGACGAGGCGGACGCGTTGTCGCGTCTGGCGCGGCTCTCGAGCCCGCGCGTCAAGGTGGAGACGGGCGGGCTGAGTCCGGAGCAGACGGCGCTGGCCAACCGTCTGGCGCAGAGCATCGGCCATCTCTCGCCGGAGACGGTGGCGCAGCTTCATGCGGTGCTGGACGCGGCGATGCCGCGGCCGCGTGTCAGGCGACGCGCGGGGACGGGGCGGGGCGGGCCAGCGGGGACGCCAGCGGAGCCGGGGGTGGAACCAGACCGGCGGTGACATGCGGATCGGGCTCGGGGGCGCCGGCCACGGTATGGACCGGCAGCACGCCGGCCCAGGTCGGCCAGGAGACATCCTCGGGGTTGTCGCCGGAGGGGCCGGCCCGCATTTTCGCCGAGGCCTCGTCGAGCCTCAGCGACACGATGGCGGTGGCCTTGATCTCCTGTTCCGTAGGCGGGCGCAGGGTTTCCCAGCGGCCGGGAAACAGCCGGTCGAGAAAGCCCTTCATCGCCGCCAGCTTCTCGGCGGGGTCCTCCACCAGCCGCGGCACGCCGAAGGCCACCACCGAGCGGTAGTTGGCCGAGTGGTTGAAGGAGGTGCGTGCGAGGACCCAGGCATCGAGCACCGAGGCCTCCAGGCAGACCTCGCCCGGCGTAAGGAGCATCCGGCTTTTCGCCGAGCCGTGCCAGAGCACCTCGTCGCCGTACCGCCAGTGGAAGGTGGGCAGCACCACCGGCCGCCCCTCGACGATGTGGCCGATGTGGCAGAACGGCGCCGCGTCGAGAATGGCGTGGATGGTTTCCCGGTCATAGGCGCCGCGCTGGTGCTTGCGCCGGAGACGGGCGAAGTCGCTGGGGGGAGTGGTGCTCATGGGCCCCAGCATGGACCACGCATTGGTTCGCACGCAAAGACCGATTCCGGGCCATGGGGCCAGACCAATCGGCCTTCTGTCCGTGATAGGCTCGGGAAGGAAGGTCTTCTTTTTCCTGGAGGAAAAAGAAGCAAAAAGGACTTTGTTCGTTGGGCTCCGCGCGTGACACGGGCGCGGAGCCCTTAACGAATGAAGCTTTCCTGGTTCTCCTTTCTCGAAAGGAGAACACCTTCCTGGCCTGGAATCAGGTATTCATCGCGTCGAAGAAGTCCTGGTTGGTCTTGCTGTATTTCAGCTTGTCCAGCAGGAAGTCCATGGCGTCGGTGGTACCCATCGGATTGAGGATGCGCCGGAGCACCCACATCTTGCTGAGGGTGGGGCGATCGACCAGCAGCTCCTCCTTGCGGGTGCCGCTCTTGGTGATGTCGATGGCGGGGAAGGTGCGCTTGTCGGACAGCTTGCGATCGAGAATGATCTCGCTGTTGCCGGTGCCCTTGAACTCCTCGAAGATCACCTCGTCCATGCGGCTGCCGGTATCGATCAGCGCCGTGGCGATGATGGTCAGCGAGCCACCCTCCTCGATGTTGCGCGCGGCGCCGAAGAAGCGCTTGGGCCGCTGCAGGGCGTTGGCGTCCACGCCGCCGGTCAGCACCTTGCCGGAGGAGGGCTGCACGGTGTTGTAGGCGCGCGCGAGGCGGGTGATGGAATCGAGCAGGATCACCACGTCGCGCTTGTGCTCCACCAGGCGCTTGGCCTTCTCGAGCACCATCTCGGTGACCTGCACGTGGCGGGTGGCCGGCTCGTCGAAGGTGGAGGCGATGACCTCGCCCTTCACCGAGCGCGACATGTCGGTGACTTCCTCCGGCCGCTCGTCGATGAGCAGCACCATGAGGAACACCTCGGGGTGGTTGGTGGAGATGGCGGTGGCGATGTTCTGCAGCATCACCGTCTTGCCGGTGCGCGGGGGGGCGACGATCAGCGCGCGCTGGCCCATGCCGATGGGGGCGATCAGGTCGATCACCCGCGGTGTCAGGTCCTTGCTCGGGCCCTTCGCCACCGACTGGAAGTTCTCCATCTCCATCTTCAGCCGCCGCTCCGGGTAGAGCGGGGTGAGGTTGTCGAAGTTGATGCGGTGGCGCACCGCCTCCGGCGGCTCGAAGTTGATGGTGTTGACCTTCACCAGCGCGAAGTAGCGCTCGCCGTCCTTGGGGGCGCGGATCTGGCCTTCCACCGTGTCGCCGGTGCGCAGGGCGAAGCGGCGCACCTGGGCGGGGGAGATGTAGATGTCGTCCGGCCCCGGCAGGTAGTTGGAATCCGCGCTGCGCAGGAAACCGAAGCCGTCGGGCAGGATCTCCAGCGTGCCGTCGCCGGTGATGACCTGCTCGTTGTCGGCAAGGTTCTTGAGGATCGCGAACATCATGTCCTGCTTGCGCAGCGAGGACGCGTTCTCGATCTGGAGGGACTCGGCAAAGCTCAGCAGGTCGGCGGGAGACTTTGCCTTGAGTTCGGCGAGGTGCATCAGGGACGCCTCGATATGTGTCTGATCTTGGTCAGGGGGAGGGGGCAGGGGCGGAATCGCCATCCGGCTCTGCGCCCGCCGGCCCGCACACGCGGGGGCCTCGGCGCAACATAACCGGCCCTGTCCCAGGGGGAAAAGGGGTTCGAAGGACGAAGAACGCCGGGGAGCCCGAGAACCGGGCGGCGTCCAGAAACGAAACTAAGGGGCGAAAGGGCTTCCCGTCAAGCCGGGGGATCCAGGCGGCGCATCATTTGCCGCTCCGGATGCTCGAGGGGGCCGAAGCCGAAGTGGGCATAGAGCCCCTGGGCGTCGCGCGTGCCGAGCGTCCAGGTGCGGATTCCCTGCAGATCGGGATGCTCCAGCGCCGCCGCCACCAGCGCCTTGCCCAGACCGTGCCCGCGGTGCGGCGCCAGAACGACCACGTCGGCCAGGTGGGCGCGAAAGGTGTAATCCGTCATGACGCGGGCAAAGCCGGCCAGGCTTGCATCCGGCGCATAAAGTCCGACGCACAGGCAATGCGCGATCGCCCGCGCCAGCTGCGCCGCGGTGCGGTCCTGGGCCCAGTAGCTCTCCTCGCGGAAGAAACGCAGCAGCGCGGCCTGGTCGAGCCGGCTCTTGTCGTCGCTCAGCAGGTAGCCCCCGGAAAGCGGCTTTTCCCATGCCATCGGTCAGTTTTCCTTCATCGCGTGCAGGCCCGTGCGAACCGGGCCAGCCTGGACCAGAGCGGGCAGCTCCGCCATGGCATGGAAGGGCACCGCACCCAGCGCCGCCAGTTCCGCACCGTCGGAATGGGGAGCGAAGCCGAGGCAGCCCATGCCGGCCGCCACCGCCGCGCGCACGCCGGTGGCGCTATCCTCCACCACGATCGCCTCCGCGGGGGAGACCCCCTCGGCCGCCGCCGCCGCGAGATAGAGATCGGGCGCCGGCTTGCCGTGGGCGACGTCCTCGAAGGTGTGCAGGCGCGGGCGCACCCGCTCGAGAAGGCCCACCGCGGCGAACTTGCCGCAGGCTTCCTCGCGCGAGGAATTGGTGCCGACCCGCCAGGGCAGGCCCAGCGTGTCCAGCGCGTCCAGCGCGATCCGGGCGCCGGGGATCATCGTCAGCCGCGCGCTCACCAGGGCGAGGATCCGGTGGAGAACCTCCTCTCCCCAGTCCAGTGGCAGCGGGTGGCCGATGTGGCGCTCGATCACCGGCAGCATGGCGGGCAGGGTCATGCCCAGGAAGTTGGCCTGCGACTGCGCCGGGGTCATCGGCCAGCCGGCCTCGCTCACCGCCGCCGCCACCGCCTCGGCGGCCAGGGGTTCGCTGTCCACCAGCACGCCGTCGCAGTCGAACACCACCAGCCGGAGCGGGCGGGACCGGCGGCGCATGAAATCCAAAGCTTCGGTCACGGGGTTTCCTTGCAGAGAGGGCAGCCGGCCAGAGCGGCGCAATCGAGAGCGGCACAACCGGGGCCCGCCGAGGAAAGGGGTTCGGGCGGACCGGCGCGCAGGGTCCGCACCAGATCGGCCAGGGCGGCGATGAACCCGGGGTCGGTGCCCTGCGCGGGCACGCGGAAGTAGCAGGGCAGGCCAAGACGCATGGCCTGCTCATGATATTCGATGTCCAGCTCCACCAGGGTCTCGCTGTGCTCGGAAACGAAGGAGACCGGCACCACCAGCACCGCGACCTTCTCGCGGGCGGCACGCGCCAGCTCGGCGCCGAGGGCGGGTTCCAGCCATTTCTGCGGCGTGGCGCGCGACTGGTAGCACACCGCGCTGTCCTGTCCGGCCTCCCCCATCCGCGTCGCTAGGGCAGCGGCGTAGCGCAGGATCTGTGCCTGGTAGGGATCGCCGGCGGCGACGATGCTCTGCGGCAGCCCGTGCGCCGAGAACAGCACCCGCAGCTTGGTGCCGGCGGGCAGGGCGGCCCGCGCCTGCTCCCAGCTGTCGCGCACCAGAGCCGCCGAGGCGTCGAGAAAGGCCGGATCGTCGGCCCAGCAGCACAGGGCACGCGCGGGGGCGGAAAGTCCCGCCTCCTCGGCCGCGCGGTTCCAGTCGGCGAGCGAGCTGGCCGTCGTGGTCGTGGAAAACTGCGGGTAGAGCGGCAGCAGAACCACCTCGTCGGGCGCCCAGGCCGCCACGGCACGGGCGGTCTCCCCGGCAAAGGGGTGCCAGTAGCGCATGGCGACGAAGCAGCGGGCCTCGAGGTCCGGCAGGGCCGCCTCCAGCGCGCGTCCCTGCGCCTCGGTGAGTGCCAGCAGCGGCGAGCCGCCCCCGAGCCGGCGGTAGTTCTCCGTGGCCGGAGCCGTGCGCCGCCAGGCGATGAACCGGGCGAGCCCCGGCCGCAGCCAGCCCGGCACGCGCAGAATCGCCGGGTCGGAGAAGAGGTTGCGCAGGAACGGCGCCACCGCCTCCGGCCGGTCGGGCGCGCCGAGGCTGAACAGGACGATCGCGACGCGGGGGGAGCGGCCTTTACTCATCCGGCGGCACGAGCCTCCTCTGCGCGGACCTGGGCGAGCAGGGCGGTGATGTTCTCCACCGGCGTTTCCGGCACCACCCCGTGGCCGAGGTTGAAGATGAACGGGTGCCCGCGCACCTCCGAAAGCAGGCGCGCCACCGCATGCGCCATGCGGGGGCCGCCCTCCACCAGCAGCTGCGGGTCGAGATTACCCTGGAGCGCGACCTTCGGGGCGATCTTGCGGGCCGCCAGCGCGGCGTCGATCGAGGTGTCCATGCCCACCCCCTGCACCCCGGTGCGACTGACATATTCCAGCATCAGCAGCCCGGATTTGCGGGGGAAGCCGATGATCGGCACCTCCGGGTAGCGCGCCCGCAGGGCGGCGACGATGCGCGCGGTCGGCTCGATGACGTGCGCGCGGAAGAGGTCCGGGGCCAGGATGCCGGCCCAGGAATCGAACAGCATCACCGCCTCGGCCCCGGCCTCGATCTGCGCCGCCAGCCAGGCGATGGTCTGGTCCACCAGAAGGTCGATCAGGGCGCCGAACAGGGCGGGCTGGCTCCAGGCCATCGCCCGCACCTTCTCCCAGGTCCGCGATCCGCCGCCTTCGACCATGTAGCAGGCCACCGTGAAGGGCGCGCCTGCGAAGCCGATCAGAGTCTCCTCCTCCAGAGCTCCGCGCACCCGATGCACCGTCTCGAGCACCGGGCCGAGCTTGGCCGCGGCGCGGGCGGGGTCCAGCCGGGCGAGATCGGCCGGGGTGGCGAGCGGGGGCAGCACCGGGCCGCGGCCCTCCACGTAGTCCAGCCCCTGGCCCAGCGCCCAGGGCAGCAGCAGGATGTCGGAGAACAGGATCGCCGCGTCGAAGCCGAAGCGGCGGATCGGCTGGAGCGTGACCTCCATGGCCAGATCAGGGTTGGTGCACAGGCCGAGGAAGCTGCCGGCCCTGGCCCGCAGCTCGCGGTATTCCGGCAGGTAGCGGCCCGCCTGGCGCATCAGCCAGGCCGGAGGAGGCCACAGCGGTTCGCCCGAGAGAACCCTCAAGAGCTTTTTCGCCATGCGTCGTGTCCCTGTCCCGTGCCGTGCGGCCCGCGAAAGTGCGGCTTCCGTTCCGCTCTACATAGACAAGGAAGAGAGAAAAAGAACGGGGTGTAGAGGCGGTTGGGCCTGTGGATATCGGGGTACCCCCGACGGCGATTCGTTTTTCCTCGAGTTGTCCACAGGAGCGGCGCGCGACAGCCGCCTGGAATCGCGCGAGGAATCCGAGTTGTGCCGGATTCTCCCCGCAAGCCCTGGATTCGTACCCCCGCGGGACAGCGGCGCACGATTCATCCCCCTGACTCACCGCAAAAGCGCACGAGGGCTCGCTGATCGCAGTTATCCCCGTTATTCTCCGCTCCATGCCAAGCCGTATGAACCTCCACCTGGTTTCCGATGCCACCGGCGAGACGCTCAACTCGATCGCACGCGCGACCGTGTCGCAGTTCGAGCACGTCTCGATCGTCTATCATCGCTGGAGCCTGATCCGGACGCGCTTCCAGCTCCATCGCGTGCTGGAGGGCATCGAGGGCGAACCCGGCCCGGTGCTTTCCACCCTGGTCGAAAAAAGCCTGCGCGCCGAACTCGAAAGCTTCTGCCATCGCCTCGGGGTGGCCGTGCTCAACGTGCTCGACCCGGTGATGGAGATGTTCCAGGAGCAGTTCGGCGAGCAGGCCGGGGCGCGGCCGGGCCGGCAATACGTGCTCGACGCCGACTATTTCCGCCGCATCGACGCGATGCACTACGTGCTGGCCCATGACGACGGGCAGCAGCAGGCCGGCATCGCCGCCGCCGACGTGCTGCTGGTGGGAGTCTCGCGCTCGTCGAAAACCCCGACCTCCTTCTATCTCGCCAACCGCGGCATCAAGGCCGCCAACATTCCCCTGGTCCCCGGCGCCCCCGAGCCGCCCGGCCTGGAGGCCCCGCCCGGCCCCGTCGTCGGCCTGACCATCGATCCCGACGCGCTGATCGAGATCCGCCGCCATCGCCTGGTGGTGATGGGCGCCGCCGCGCCCGGCCGGCAGAGCGGCGACTATGTGGATCGCGAGGCCGTGGAGTCCGAGCTGGTCTGGGCGCGGCGCCTGTGCACCCGCCATGGCTGGCCGGTGATCGATGTCACCCGCCGCTCCATCGAGGAGACCGCCGCCGCCGTGCTCCAGCACATGGACGCCTGGCACAAACGCCACAGTCCGCCCGATTCCGGGCCGCTCCCCGCGTCCCTGCCATGAGCCTCCAGGCCGCGACGCCCCGGCTGGTGCTCGCCTCCGCCTCGGCGGCGCGGCGGGCCCTGCTCGCTGCCGCGGGCGTGGCCTGCGAGATCATGCCCTCCGGTGTGGACGAGGTGGCCCTCAAGGCTGTGGGCCATGCCGAGGAAGCCTCTCCCGACGCGGTTGCGCTGATGCTCGCCGGCGCCAAGGCGCGCGCCGTCGCCCGCAGGAACCCCGACGCCCTGGTGATCGGCAGCGACCAGATCCTGGTGTGCGGAGAGACCTGGTTCGACAAGCCCGCCGACCGCGACGAGGCGCGGGCGCATCTGCGCCGCCTGCGCGGGCAGACCCACGTCCTGCACACCGCCGTGGTGTGCAGGCGGGGCGGGGCCATGCTGTTCCAGCACGTCGCCCGCCCCGCACTGACCATGCGCGCTTTTTCCGACGCCTTTCTCGAAACCTACCTCGACCTCGAGGGCACGAACGTCACCGCCTCGGTCGGCGCCTATCGCCTCGAAGGACCGGGGGTGCATCTCTTCGCGCGGATCGAGGGCGAGCAGGCCGCCATTCTCGGCCTGCCCATGCTTGCCCTCCTCGAGTTCCTCCGCACCACGGGGGTTCTCGCCGATTAGGGCGCGGGGGGACCGGGAAGGAAGGACTTCTTTTTCCTGAAGGAAAAAGAAGCAAAAAGGACTTTTCCCCCTTTGGCTCCGCGTCTGAC
>CALNAL010000454.1 GCA_937874445.1 uncultured Acetobacteraceae bacterium
GCCCGGCAGGGCACGGGGCAGCGCCCCGGCCGGCGGCACGCCGGCACGTCGCACCATACTGAATCCGGATCTTCCCGGACGCGTCCCGGCTGGACGCGATGGGGGGAATGGGGTGAGATCGTCCGCGACCAAGGAGGACCACGATGGATACCGGACTGAAGGGCAAGAAGGCGATCGTCTGTGCGGCGAGCAAGGGGCTGGGCAAGGCCTGTGCCATGGCGCTAGCCCGCGAGGGGGTGGATCTGGTGATCACCGCCCGCACTGCCGACACGCTGGCGCACGCTGCCGAGGAGATCAACAAGGCCACCGGCGTCACGGTGGTAGCCGTGCCGGGCGACATCGCCACCGAGGCCGGCCGTGCCGCGGCGCTGGCCGCCTGTCCCACGCCGGACATCCTGGTCAACAACGCCGGCGGTCCGCCTCCGGGCGACTTCCGCAACTGGGAGCGCGAGGACTGGATTCGTGCCCTCGATGCCAACATGCTGGCGCCGATCTTCCTGATCCGCGCGGTGGTGGACGGGATGTGTGGGCGCGGCTTCGGGCGCATCGTCAACATCACCTCCGGCAGCGTGAAGAGCCCCATCCCCACGCTGGGGATGAGCAACGGCGCCCGTGCCGGGCTGACCGGCTTCGTCGCCGGGCTGGCCCGCCAGGTGGCCCGCCACAACGTGACCATCAACAACCTGCTGCCCGGTCCCTTCCTCACCGACCGGCTGCGTTCGAACATGGCGGCCCAGGCGGCCAAGGAAGGGCGTCCGGTGGAGGAGGCGATCGCCGCCCGCGGCAAGGCCAATCCGACCGGCCGGGTGGGCGACCCCGAGGAGTTCGGCGCCGCCTGTGCCTTCCTCTGCTCGGCGCATTCGGGCTTCATCGTCGGCCAGAATCTGCTGCTCGACGGCGGCGCCTTCAACTCCAGCATGGGCTGATCCGGGCCGGCACCCGGAGAGTGAGGTCCATGGAACTGCCGGTTCTTTTCCGCGACACGCGCTTCGTGGTGCTCGACAAGCCGGCGGGGCTGGCGGCGCATCCCGGTCCGCGCGGCGGGGCCAGCGTGGAGGACTGCTTCCCCGCGCTTTCGCGCCGCCGCGACGGTCCGTGGCTGGCCCACCGGCTGGATGCCGATACGGCCGGCTGCCTGGTGGTGGCGCTGCGCAAGGCGGCGCTGCTGGCGGCCCAGGAGGTCTTTGCCGCCGGGCGGGCGGAGAAGGTCTATTGGGCGGTGGTATGCGGCACGCCTCCCGGCGAGTCCGGGGTCTGCGAGCAGCCGCTGCTGCGCCGCTCCAACCGCGCGGGCTGGCGCATCGGGGTCGATCCGGCGGGGCAGCGGGCGGTCTCGGAGTGGCGGGTGCTGGGGCGTGCCCAGGATCCGGCCTGGGGGGAGCTGGCCTGGCTGGAGGTGCGCCCGCACACCGGGCGGACGCACCAGGTGCGGGTGCATTGCGCCGCTCTCGGCTGCCCGCTGCTGGGCGACGCCCTCTACGGCACCCACGACTACGGCATGGGGGGCGCTCCGCTGCACCTGCTGGCCCGTGCGATCCGCCTGCCTCTGGTCCCGGAGCTTGCCGCCGAGGCCCCGGTGCCGCCGCACATGCGTGCCGCCCTGGCGCGGCTGGGGTGGAAAGAGGGGCGCCCCGGCATTGGGGACGCGGGCGAGCGCCTTCCCCTCTAGTGGTGGTCGTGGGCGCAGAGGCGGTGGTCGGCGAGCGTGTGGAGCACGCGGCATTCCGACACCCGGCCGTGACCGCATTCCACGACCATGCGCCGCAGTTCGTCGCGCAGGGCCGCGAGGCGCCGCATGCGCGCCTCGATATCCTCCAGATGGCGACGGGCGATGGCGTCCACCGCGGCGCAGGAACGCTCGGGGGCGCCGGTCAGCTCCAGCAGCTCGCGGATGGCCTCGATCTCGAAGCCGAGGTCGCGGGCGTGGCGGATGAATTTCAGCCGGTCCGCGGTCTCCGCGTCATAGCGGCGCTGCCCGCCTTCGGTGCGCGGCGGCGCGGCCAGCAGGCCGATCTGCTCGTAGTAGCGGATGGTGGGCACCTTCACCTCCGCCTCGCGGGCCAGCGCGCCGATCGAGAAATCCATGGAATTTTCCCCTTGAACCTCTAGTCGCTGGAGGAAGTAGGCACGCTCCGGTGAAAGAAAAGGATCCCCCCATGACGGATTTCCCCCGCGTGCGCTTCCGGATCAGCGGCATGGACTGTGCCGGCTGCGCTGCCCGGGTGGATGCCGCGGTGCGCCGGCTGTCGGGGGTGGAGGAGGTGAGCGTCTCGGCGACGAGCGGTCTGCTCAGCCTGCGCCTTTCCGAGGGGCGTCATCCCGGGGGCGCGCGGCTGCAGGAGCGGCTGGCCGAGGTCCTGGCGCCGCTGGGCTATGGCGTGCAGGCGGCGGAGGCCCCGGAGCACGCGGCCGCGCCGGCCTGCGGCTGCGGACACGACCATGACCACGCCGTCCCCCGCGCCGGGGGAGAGGCGCCGTGGTGGCGCACGCCCAGTGGACGGCAGGCGCTGGCCTGCGGTGGTGCGCTGCTGGTGGCCTGGGCCGTCGGCCATCTGGTGCCGGCGGTGGGGGCATGGGCCTTCCTGGTCGCTCTGCTGGTGGGGCTGGTGCCGGTGGCCCGCCAGGCGTTGGCCGCGGCGCGGCTGGGGGCGCCTTTCACCATCGAGACGCTGATGACGATCTCCGCCCTCGGCGCGGTCTTTGTCGGGGCGACGCAGGAGGCCGCGACGGTGGTGCTCCTCTTCCTGGTGGGCGAAATCCTGGAAGGGGTGGCGGCGGGGCGGGCGCGTGCCGGCATTCGCGGGCTGGCCGCGCTGGTGCCCGAGCGGGCGCTGCTCGAGCGCGACGGCCGTCTCGCGGAGGTTCCGGCCGCCAGCCTGGAGGTCGGCGCCCTCGTGCGCGTGCGCCCCGGCGACCGTCTCCCCGCCGACGGCGAGGTGGTGGAGGGCGAGAGCGCGGTGGACGAAGCGCCCGTGACCGGCGAGAGCGTTCCCCGCGCCAAGGGGCCGGGGGCGCGGGTGTTCGCCGGCACCGTCAACACCGAGGCGGTGCTGCGCGTGCGCGTCACGGTTCCGGCGGCGGAGAACACCATCGCGCGCATCGTCCGCCTGGTGGAGGAGGCGCAGGAGAGCAAGGCGCCCACCGAGCGCGTCATTGCCCGTTTCGCCCGTTTCTACACCCCGGCGGTGCTGGTGCTCGGGGCCCTGGTGGCGGTGCTGCCGCCGCTGCTGGCGGGGGCGGCGTGGCCGGTGTGGATCTATCGCGGGCTGGCGGTTCTGCTGATCGGCTGCCCCTGCGCGCTGGTGATCTCCACCCCCGCGGCGATTGCCGCCGGGCTCGCGGCGGGGGCACGGCGCGGGCTGCTGTTCAAGGGCGGGGC
>CALNAL010000455.1 GCA_937874445.1 uncultured Acetobacteraceae bacterium
CCGCCCGCGCGCGCCGCCGCCCCCAACGCCCAGAGAGGAAGCCGATGTCGCTCATCACCAGGGTCCGCACCGTCCGCATCGCCGAGCGCCCCAACATCATCTGGGTCGAGATCGAAACCGACGAGGGCCTCACCGGCCTCGGCGAGGCCTTCCGGGGTGCGGATGCCATCGAAAGCATCATCCACAACCAGATGGCCCCCTGGCTGATCGGCCAGGAGTCCCGGCGCATCGAGTTCGTCTCGCGAACCCTCAACACGCCCTATCTCGGCTTCCACAGCGCCAGCGCCGAGACCCGCGCGGCCAGCGCGATCGACATCGCGCTCTGGGACCTGGCCGGCCTGCGCCATGGCATCCCGGTGCACGAGGCGCTGGGCGGCGCGGCCCGCACCGCCATCCCGGTCTACAACACCTGCGCCGGCTACGCCTTCAACACCTCGTCCAGCACCTACAATTCCGGCAGCGCGCGGCGCATCGCCAGCCGCACCGAGGCGTTGCGCGGGCCGTACGACGACCAGGTGGCCTTCATGAAGGACGCCGGCGAGCTGGCCCGCAGCCTGCTCGACGAAGGCTACGCCGCCATGAAGATCTGGCCCTTCGACGGCTACGCCCCCCGCACCCAGGGCAACAGCATCGCGCTCGCCGACCTCAAGGCCGGGCTGGAGCCCTTCCGCAAGATCCGCGACGCCGTCGGCGATCGGATCGAGGTGATGTGCGAGCTGCACAGCCTGTGGAGCGCACCGGCGGCGGCGCGCATCTGCCGGGCGCTGGAGGACTACGGCGTCTTCTGGGCGGAAGACCCGATCTGCAAGATGGACGATTTCACCGCCCTCGCTGACCTGCGCGCGCACACCCGCACGCCGATCTGCGGCAGCGAGACCCTGGCCGGCGCCGCCACCTTCCGCGCCATGCTCGCCTCCGGCGCGGTGGACTACGCGATGTTCGACCTCGGCTGGTGCGGCGGCATGACCGAAGGCCGCAAGATCGCCGCCCTCGCCGAGAGCCATGCGGTCCCCATCGCCCCGCACGATTGCAGCGGGCCGATCGTGCTGTGGGCCGGCCTGCAACTGGCGCTGCACGCCCCCATGGGGCTGTTCCAGGAGGTGGTCCGCGCCAACATCGCCACCTGGTATCGCGAACTCGTCGACCGGCTGCCCGAGGTCAAGGAGGGCCGGATCGCGGCGCCGGCCCAGCCCGGCATCGGGGCCCGCCTGCTGCCGGAGGTCAAGACACGCCCCGACGCCACCGTGCGCGAGAGCGCGAAATAGGGGCCTCCGCGCGTCCTCCTGTCGCCCTACGGGCCGAACAGCCGGGCGATGCCCCCCTTCAGATGTGCGGGCATGGCCGGGCGCGCCGCCTGCTCGTCGCGCGCGCGCACGGCCTCTTCGATGCGGGCGTGCTCGTCGCGCACCCCGCTCAGGCGCCGCGCCAGCGGCTGGCCGGACAGCTCGCGGATGAGGCGGATGCCCACCAGCATGTGCGCGCGCAGGGCCTGGAGCGTCAGCACGAAGAACCGGTTTCCCGCGGCCTCCGCCACGGCGAGATGAAACGCGACATCCTCGTCCATCCCGGGCTCGCCGGCCTCCAGGGCGTTCTCGTACCACACGCGCCGCTGGTGCAGCGCCTCGAGATCCTCCGCCCCACCCCGCCGCGCCGCCTGCGCGGCGGCCTCGCCTTCCAGGACGCAGCGGAATTCCAGAAAGCTCCGGATGTCGGGGATGTTGAGGAGAGGTCCGTAGGCCAGCGGCCCCTCCGGACGCCGGAGGGCGCCGACATAGTTGCCCGATCCCTTGCGGGCGAAGAGAAGCCCCTCGGCGCGCAGCCGCAGCAGCGCCTGGCGCAGCACCGGACGGGAAACCGCGAAACGTTCGGCCAGCTGCGTCTCCGCCGGCAGCCGCGCCCCGGGCTCGAAGCCGGGCTCGCCGAGGAGCGCACGCAGCCGGTCGTAGACGGAATCACTGAGCAGGCGCTCGCCCGATCCACTCATTCAGAAACATCCCGCATCGCTCGCCGGTGGCTCCCCGATCGTCGATCCCGGATCGTGCCGCAGGCTGGCACAATCGGCAAGACAAGGAAGGTGTTCTTCTTTCGAGAAAGAAGAACCAAGAAAGCTTTATTCCTTAAGGCACCGCGCCTGGAACAGATACGGTGCCCAATGGACAAAATATTTTCGCTGATTTCCCCGGGAGACAAATAAAGAAGATCTTCCCTGCTCCGCCGTCACTGGCCGCCGCGCGGCCCGAAGACGATGACCATGGCCCCGGCGACGCAGAGTGCCGCGCCGATGCCGTCCCAGCGGTCCGGCCGGGAGCCTTCGACCGCCCACATCCAGACCAGCGACACCAGGATGTAGATGCCGCCATAGGCCGCGTAGGCGCGCCCGGCGAAGTCGGCATCGATGCGGGTCAACGCCCAGGCGAACAGGGTCAGGCTGGCCATGCCCGGCCCCAGCCAGAGCGGCGTCCTGTCCAGGCGCACCCACGCCCAGAAGGCAAAGCAACCGCCGATCTCCGCGAACGCGGCCAGGATGTAGGTCGGAATGGTCCCCATGAAGGCTCTCCTCCCCCATCCCGCCCGGGTCCGCAAGCCGGGGGCCGAAAGCGCGACGCGTTCCGCCACTCCACCGCCTATTTTCCTTGCCTCCCGGCACCGAGTGTGCTAGGAATGTTTTCATGAATGCAGCGGCCTTCCTCTCCCGTCTCTCTACCA
>CALNAL010000456.1 GCA_937874445.1 uncultured Acetobacteraceae bacterium
AAGGAAGGTGTTCTCCTTTCGAGAAAGGAGAACCAGGAAAGCTTCATTCGTTAAGGCTCCGCGCCTGTGTCAGACGCGGAGCCCAACGAACAAAAGTCCTTTTGCTTCTTTTCCTTCAGGAAAAGAAGACTTCCTTTCCTTCCTTCCCGGCGGCCGACCCGTCAGGGAATCTTGGTGGTATTGAGCCCCAGCTCGACGGGGATTTCCCGGGCGCGGGAGGCCTTTTCGGCGATGCCGGAGATGCCCTCGCGGCGTTGCAGTTCGGCCCAGATCTCGTCGGGGCGGATGCCGGCGTTCACCCACACCACGATGAGGTGGTAGAGCACGTCGGCGCTTTCGTAGATGAGGGCGCCGCGGTTGTTGCGGGCGGCCTCGATGACGCACTCCACGGCCTCCTCGCCGAACTTCTGCGCCACCTTGCCGGTGCCGCGCGAGAGCAGGCGGGCGGAGTGGCTGACGTTGGGGTCGGCGTCGCGGCGCGACATCACCACCCCCCAGAGACGGTCGAGCACGGCCGGCGAGGCGCCGAGAGCCTGCGGCGGCGGCACCGGAGCGGTGATCGGGGTCACCACCGGCGGCTGCTTGCGGGCCAGCTTCTTGACCAGCGCCTTCTTGAGGACGGCCTTCTTCTTCGGCGCCGGCTTGGCCTTGCTTTTGGCCTTGGGAGGCTTGGGGGTCTTGGGCGGAATCTTGTCGGACATTTTCGGCATGGGGCTCCTCAGGCAGCGAGGGCGCGGGGTTGGCGGACGGGCAGGCCGGCGGCGGCCAGCGCCTCCTTGACCTGGGCGATGGTGAAAGTGCCGAAGTGGAACACGCTGGCGGCGAGCAGCCCGGTGGCACCGGCCTGGGCTCCCTCCACGAAATGCTGCAACGTGCCGACCCCGCCGGAGGCGATCACCGGCACGCGCACCGAGCCGCAGATGGCGCGTAGCAGATCGAGGTCGAAGCCCTCGCCGGTGCCGTCGCGGTCCATGCTGGTGACCAGCAGCTCGCCGGCGCCCAGCTCCACCACGTGGCGGCACCAGGCCACGGCATCGATGCCGGCGTCGTGCCGGCCGCCGTGGGTGAACACGTTCCACCGTCCCGCGGCGACGCGCTTGGCGTCCACCGCCACCACCACGCACTGCGAGCCGAACTTGCGCGAGGCCTCGTGCACCAGCTCGGGGCGGGCCACGGCGGCGGAGTTGATCGAGCATTTGTCGGTGCCGGCCAGCAGCAGGCGGCGCATGTCTTCCGGCGAGCGGATGCCGCCCCCCACGGTGAGCGGCAGGAACACCTCGGCGGCGGTGCGCGAGACCACATCGACGATGGTGTCGCGGTGGTCGGAGCTGGCGGTGATGTCGAGGAAGCACAGTTCGTCGGCGCCGGCGGCGTCGTAGAGCGCCGCCTGCTCCACCGGGTCGCCCGCGTCGCGCAGCGACACGAAGTTGACCCCCTTGACCACCCGCCCGTCCTTCACGTCGAGGCAGGGGATGACGCGCAGCTTGAGCACCCTTGTGTTCTCCCCGAGAGCAGTGCCCCGGAAACGAGGCTTGTGCGACCAATGGGCATGCCGGCGCAAGCACGGATTATGACAGTCGCGTGGAGCTTTTGTGACAGCGCCCCCGCGGGGGAACCCGCTCAGGCGGCCAGCAGGGCCAGCGCCGCCGCGGGATCGACCCGCCCGTCGTAGAGCGCGCGGCCGACGATCACACCTTCGATGTTGGGATGGGCGAGTGCCTTCAGCGCCGCCAGGTCGGCGAGGCGGCCCACCCCTCCCGAGGCGACCACCGGGGTGGAGACGCGCCCCGCCAGCGCCGCCGTCTGCTCCAGGTTGAGCCCGGAGAGCATGCCGTCGCGGCCGATGTCGGTGAAGATGATGGCGGCCGCGCCGGCGTCCTCGAAGGCCAGGCCGAGGTCGGCGGCGGTCATGGTGGAGGTCTCCGCCCAGCCCTCGATGGCGACGTAGCCGTCGCGCGCGTCGATGCCCACCGCGATGCGCCCGGGAAAGCGCCGGCAGGCCGCACGCACCAGCGCCGGGTCGCGCGCCGCGGCACTGCCGAGGATGACCCGCGTCACCCCCGCCTCCAGCCAGGCCTCGATGCCGGCCAGGTCGCGGATGCCGCCGCCGAGTTCCACCGGGATCGTCACCGCGTCGAGGATGGCGCGCACCGCGGCGGCGTTGACCGGCCGGCCGGCGAAGGCGCCGTTGAGGTCCACCACGTGCAGCCAGGCGCAGCCGGCGGCCTGCCAGGCCCGCGCCTGGTCGGCGGGGGAGTCGGAATAGACGGTGGCGTCGGCCATCTCGCCGCGGCGCAGGCGCACGCACTGGCCGTCCTTGAGGTCGATCGCGGGATACAGCGTGAGGGGCATCAGGGGCGGCGGTCCTCGTCCTGGAGCATCTTGCAATAATAGAAGCCACGCACCGTGCGGCCGGCGACCCGCGCATAGGCCGGGTGCTCGCCCCAGCGGGTGTAGCCCAGGGATTCGAACAGCGCGATGGCGGCGGTCTGGGTCTCGCGCAGGTCGAGGTTGAGCACCTGGAAGCCCACCGCGCGGGCCCCCTCCTCCGCCCGCTTCAGCAGCA
>CALNAL010000457.1 GCA_937874445.1 uncultured Acetobacteraceae bacterium
GTTGTAGGCGGGGAGGGTGGAGGGCAGGGTGTTGAAGTGCGCCGGCGGGGCGGCGACCCGGCCCTGCTGGACGTCGGTCGGGGTCATGCCGATCGCCCGGCAGCCCTGGCCGGCGAAATGGGGCAGGCTGTCCACCACCTTCGGGTC
The DNA here is from genome assembly GCA_937874445.1 of uncultured Acetobacteraceae bacterium. GTDB lineage: Bacteria > Pseudomonadota > Alphaproteobacteria > Acetobacterales > Acetobacteraceae > Rhodovastum. Next base: position 148 of record CALNAL010000457.1, read on the forward strand.
GATGGTGGCGTAGCTCGCCGGCAGCGGCGCCTTCCGGCCCGCCAGGCGCGCCGGGTCGAAGCCCGAGAGCAGGTCGTCGGTGGTCGGCGAGTTGATGTCGCGCGGCCCGAGGTAGTGCTGCTTGAACCCGTTGGGGCCGTCGAACTTCGCGTCGGAGCCCGAGATCAGCGCCGCCTTCTCCTCGGGCAGCGAGGCCAGGGGCGCGAGGTCGAAGAGCTCGCTGATGGTCTCGATCACCGCGTTGTGGTCGCCCTCGGCGTGCGAGACCACGTGGGCGCGGGCGTAGGGCGAGATCAGGATCATCGGGATGCGCACGCCGCGCGCGAGCGGCAGGCCGTCGGGGCCGTAGGAGAGGATGCGCGGGGGCACGTGGTCGTAGAACCCGTCGGATTCGTCGTAGGTGATGAGGATCACGCTCTGCGCCCAGATGTCGGGGTGCGCGGCCACGGCGTTGATGACGTGGGCGGCCATCGCCTCGCTGATCTGGCGGTCGGTGTAGGCGGGATGGTCGTCGTCGCCCTTCTTGACGCGGGCGATGGTGTCGCGGTCGGCCTGGGTCAGCGTCGCCGGGAAGTCCGGGTTCTGGATCGGCGGGGTCAGCTTTTCGAGGTTGGCGTAGCCGCCGCGGATGTAGAACACCCCGCCCGCCCGGGGCAGCGAATCCTTGTCCATGTCGGCGAAGAAGTCGCCCAGGCCGCGCAGGTTGCGGCTGAACCCGGGGTTGTTGGCGATGTAGCCGAAATACTGCGGCCCCTCGTGATGGGAGACGAATCCGTCATGGCTCGCCGTGCCCGGCGCGTCGTAGGGCTCGTGGTCGTAGCCGTGCTGATACCACCGCCACGAGACGGGGTTGCCGCCGCGCCCGGCGATGAAGGGAATGTCGCGGGCCACGTCGGCGAGGTCGGTGGCGGGGCGGGTGTCCTGGTCGGTCAGAGTTTTGGCGGCGCCCCTGGCCAGGGTCAGCGGCACCGAGGCGAAGGTCAGGTTGGCGGCGATGTTGTTGTCGCCGTAGCCGTCCTTCTGGTTGTCGGGCTGGCGCTGGGCGCCCTGGGTGGCGTCGTACTGCGAGCCCCAGAAGGGCTGGGGATCGTTCACCATCGGAACGTTCTGCAGCTTGCCCGCGTGGCCGCCGGCCTCGGCGGGGATCGCCTCCGCGCCGTGCTTGACCCACTGCGTCTCGCCGGCCTGGCCCGCGAGCATGGCGATCGCGTTGGGGGTGGAGGGGGTGTCCTCGGTGGCGAAGATGTTGTCGAAAAGGGCGAAGCGGTCCGCGTACTGCCAGAAGAAGGGGATGGTGTCGCAGTCCATGTGGCTCATCACCAGCCGCGCATACTGGTGGCCCATGGCCTCCGAGGCGGGGGTTCCCCTGGCGACGCGGTTGAAGTCGGCCTGGGCGAAGCCGTCCATCCGGGCCTTGCCGCCCACCACGTCGATCTTGTGGGCCAGGCCGACGTGGGAATGGTCCACCGAATCGGTGAAGGTCGCGTTCTGCTCCGGCCCGATGCGGAAGGGCGAGAGGGTGTAGCTGTGGCCCGCGGCGTCCTTGTAGGTCTGCACGAAGCCCGGCGTGTGGGCGGCGTCGCGCGGCCCGCGGGCATCGGCATAGAGGCCGTCGGCGCCGGGGAAGGAGCCGAACTCGTTGTCGAAGGAATGGTTCTCGTTGAAGATGACGAAGACGTATTTCACCTTCTGGCGCAGCAGCCTGATGACCTGATCGCGGCTGGCGCGGCCGGTGGGAGAGGAGGCGAGGCCTGCCACCTGCGGATCCTGGGTGGCCGGCTGGCGCGTGACCAGCGGCG
>CALNAL010000458.1 GCA_937874445.1 uncultured Acetobacteraceae bacterium
GGGGCGGCAGGCGGTGCGACGGCGGCGCGGGCGTGGGCGCGGGCTCCTCGCCGAGGGAGTTGTCCACCAGAACCAGCCCGGCCAGGCGCGAATCGCCGAATTCGTGGAGATAGGCCAAGCTGTCCAGCACGCCCAGCGACCAGCCCAGCAGCACCACCCGCTCCGGGCCGAGCCCGGCGATCAGCTCGGCGATGTCGCGTCCCCGCCGGGCCTGGTCGTAGCCGCCCCGTGCCACCTCGCTCGCCCCCTGGCCGCGCGGGTCGAGCGCCAGCACCCGGTAGGTGGAAGAAAAGGCCGCGATCTGGTTCTGGAAGATCCACGCCGGCATGGTCCAGCCGGGCACCAGGACCAGCGTATGCGGACGCCGCGCCGCCGCCGGTCCCTGGTCGATGACGTGCAGCCGCACCCCGTCGCTGGTGGTAAAGAACCGCTCGGCGGCCCGCGCCGGCGCCGGGCGCCAGGCCACCGCCAGCCCCATTCCCAGCCCTATTCCCAGCCCCATTCCTAGCTGGGCAATTGCCATTCGCCTCTGCATGGGATCAACTCGCCTCCCCCCCGCCAGAGCTGTCAACCCGCCATGGATGATCCGCCCCCCTCCCGCCGCAATGCCATTCTGGCCCTCGTCGCCGTCGTGCTGATCGCGGTCGGCGGATATTTCGTCACCCGGGTCCTGCACGACGCCAGCCGCACCGAGGACTGCCTGATGCGCGGCGGCCGCAACTGCGCCCCCCTCGACCCCGCCTTCAAGCGCTAGGATTTCCCGCAGGATCCGGCCGGGCGCCCCTGCCCTGCCCGCCCGCCGCTTGCAGTTCGCGCCGGAGTGTGGTGCTGGAGAGGCTGGCGTAACGCTCACAGAGCAGGACGGGGGGTGGCATGGCTGAGTTCGACCGCGTGTTGATCCTGGATTTCGGCAGTCAGGTCACGCAGCTGATTGCCCGGCGCGTGCGTGAAAGCGGCGTCTATTGCGAGATCTGGCCGTTCAACGCCCCGCTCGAGCGCATCCGCGCCTTCGCGCCCCGCGGCATCATCCTCTCCGGCGGCCCGGCCTCGGTGACCGAAGGCGACAGCCCCCGCGCCCCCGAGGGGGTGTTCGGACTCGGCCTGCCGGTGCTCGGCATCTGCTATGGCGAACAGACCATGTGCGCCCAGCTCGGCGGGACCGTGGAGGGCTCGGACCATCGCGAATTCGGCCGCGCCGAGGTGGCGGTCAACGCGCCCTGCGGACTGTTCCAGGGCGTCTGGGCCCCCGGCGCGCACGAGCAGGTGTGGATGAGCCACGGCGACCGCGTCACCGCCCTGCCCTCCGGCTTCAAGGTGGTGGCGACCTCGGAGGGCGCCCCCTTCGCGGCCATCGCCGACGACACCCGCCACTTCTACGGCGTGCAGTTCCACCCCGAGGTCGTGCACACCCCCAACGGCGCCGCCCTGCTGCGCAACTTCACCCACGTCCTCTGCGGCTGCCAGGGCAGCTGGACCATGGCCGGCTTCCGCGCCGCACAGATCGCGAGCATCCGCGCCCAGGTCGGTCAGGGCAAGGTGATCTGCGGGCTCTCGGGCGGGGTGGATTCCTCGGTGGCGGCGGTGCTGATCCACGAGGCGATCGGCGAGCAGCTCACCTGCATCTTCGTCGACCACGGGCTGCTGCGCCAGGGCGAGGCCGAGGAGGTGGTGCGCACCTTCCGCGACCTCTTCAACATCCGCCTGGTGCATCGCGACGCCTCGGAGCTGTTCCTCTCCGCGCTGGAGGGAATTGCCGACCCCGAGCAGAAGCGCAAGACCATCGGCCGGCTGTTCATCGAGGTGTTCGAGGAAGAGGCGAAGAAGCTCGGCGGCGCCGACTTCCTTGCCCAGGGCACGCTCTACCCCGACGTCATCGAGAGCGTCAGCTTCACCGGCGGCCCCTCGGCCACCATCAAGAGCCACCACAACGTGGGCGGGCTGCCCGAGCGGATGCGCATGCAGCTCGTCGAGCCGCTGCGCGAGCTGTTCAAGGACGAGGTGCGCGCCCTCGGGCGTGAGCTGGGCGTGCCGGCGAGCATCGTCGGCCGCCACCCCTTCCCCGGCCCGGGCCTGGCCATCCGCGTGCCGGGGGCGATCTCGCGCGACAAGCTGGCGCTGCTGCGCAAGGCGGACGCGATCTACCTCGAGGAGATCCGCGCCGCCGGGCTCTACGATAAGATCTGGCAGGCCTTCGCCGTGCTGCTGCCGGTGCGCACCGTGGGCGTGATGGGCGACGGGCGCACCTACGACCACGCCTGCGCACTCCGGGCCGTGACCTCCACCGACGGCATGACCGCCGATGTCTATCCCTTCTCGATGGACTTCCTTACCCGGGTGGCGGGGCGGATCGTCAACGAAGTGCGCGGGATCAACCGCGTCACCTACGACATCACCTCCAAGCCGCCGGGAACCATCGAGTGGGAATGATTCAGGACCGCCCGGCGGTATCCGAAACCACGCTGCGGTACGATCCAATATCCTGATTTTCTTATATAACTCAAGCGAAGCCTATCGGCATCTATCGCGGGGGCAGCCTCGCGAGAGACGGTATGGCTGACGGTATAATTGGAGGCTCTCCCTCGTTTTTTGGCATTTGGGGACGGGGAAGATGTTGACGGATGAACGTTGACACGGGGGATTGGAAATCCGGGATGGACCGGGACCAACCGGGATCTCATGGGATTTCCCACGACACATCAGGGGGTTAACCCCGGCGCGCCGCTGCGGCGTTTTCTTCGGCGGAAATTGGAAACGGACGCTTGGCGGCGCGATCTGACAACTGAGTGTGGAAACCCAAGGCGCCGCTCACGGGGCACCTAAAGGGGGGTTTAAGGAACCATTGAACCCGGCTTAGGGGCGTTCAATGACGGCTGTGCAAGAAAATGGACAGTGAGCGGCTGCAGATAGATGGTCGATCCATCTTGCTTGAGAGGGATACCTCCTACGTCGGCCAGGCAATCGTCCCCGGTCCCGATGGATGTGCAGTGCTCAAGGACATAGCGGAGGATCTCTGGAGGAGCCCCCCGCGTCGTGAAATTTATTGCACCGCCAGGAATTTTTCCAAGTGCGAACGCAAGGTCGGCGCCAAAAATCCGAATTTTTCGAAGAAAAATTTTGTGCCCAACATACTTTTGAGCATTTGATGCGAAATCCAACGAAGATATGTCAACGGCAGGTTCGTTTGTAGCCTGGTAATCTTTGACGAATTGTAACCCATCGTCTGATTTTTTATAAACATTACCATTGGACAGACGAAATGAATTGTCAAAATCCAGAGTGAAATTCTTTTCCGAGTTCATATAGACATGCACCCCGGAGACTATCTCGCTCCCTGGGGGATGATCATCCGCTAATGCGACTGCGGGGATTAGGCAAAGCAGAACTAGCAAACAGCGCATCACGATCTCACTTCTGAAGAAGTTCGTCTATGTCGCGATAGATATCATCAGACAATTTATTGAATTGATCGTCCTCTGAACCGGGCAATTTGCGCATGGCGGCAAAAAAATTAGCGGCCATTATAACAACCTGACCTGCGGAATACCGGGGCATTTTTACTTTTAGGTAATCCTCAGCCAATCCAGTGACGCGAAGGAGGTCGTATTTGTCCTGTGCCGTCATCTCGGCGGGGAGCATTTCCTTCATGGCATGGTCGGCGGCAGCCGCGACCTGCTCTTCTGTGGGAGGCTCTGTGGCCGGTTGATTTCCGCGCATTCGCGAGCCTTCTCCGGTGGCGAGCCAGTCCAGGCTTGTCCCTGTGGCTGCAGCAATCAACGCTGCTCGGCTAAACTTCATCTCACCGCCGTTTAAATAGCTCATCAGGGTGCTCAGCGGCACGCCCGTTCGGCGCGCCACTTCCGCAGGCCCTCCTCCCCCATCGACGAGCTGGCGAAGCCGTGCTGCGACTGCCGGAATGTCCCACTTGAGTGGGACATTCTGAAGCAATTCCGGTGAATTGCTATTTTCTGAAGTCATATCAATAAGATGCTCTTGTTTTCAGGAGCGAATCGCACGCCCCTGGACTGGGAACTGGGAAATCTCTGTTTTCCGGTTGCAAACACTCTTGTTTTCTGCAATTGTCCGTTTCCGAAAACGGAACTCGACGGTTAAAAACGAGACCGCCAGGAGTGAGTGCAATGACCGACTGGCATCCCGAAGACGTCAAAGCAGCGATCCGCAAGACAGGCATCACCCTGACCAAGCTGTCGATCGAGGCTGGATACGAGGCTTCGGCTGTCCGCAAGGCGATCTCCGTCCCTTGGTCGCAAGTCGAGGACATCATCGCCGAGCGTCTCGGCACCAATCCGTGGGTCATCTGGCCCTCTCGTTACGATTCCTTCGGGAACCCGCTACGGGCTCCCGGACACAAGGCGGACCGTAGCCCGCGGGGCGCGAAAAATCACCAGCAGAAGGAAAACGCCGCATGACCGGTATCCAGTCCCGCGTCATCGAGCTGCAGCCCGGCCAGATCGAGATCGGACCGCGCATCCGCCCCGTCGATCCCGACCAGGTCGAGTGGCTGATCCAGAGCATGAAGCAAACCGGGCGTCAGCTGCAGCCGATCGGTGTGCGTGCCCCGGAGAAGGAAGAGGGAAAATACCGACTCGTGCTCGGCGCCCATCGCGTTGCCTCCCTCACCGCCCTGGCCTGGCCAATCCGTGCTGAGCTGCTCGATATCACCGATGACGAGGCGGTGGTGCTCGAGGCCGACGAGAACCTGGCGCGCCACGATCTCACCCCACTCGATCGCTCCTACACGCTGGCCCGCCGCAAGGAAGCTTACGAGCGCCTCCACCCGGAGACGGCACAGGGGAAGGGGCGAGCCAAACAAAACGACAAAAATGTCGTTTTGCCGTTCACGGCAGACGTCGCGAAAAAACTCGGGCTCGACCGCCGCACCATCGAGCGCGCGATCGCCCGCTTCCAGCATCTCGCTCCGGGGCTGCACGAGCGCATTGCCCCGACCGCCATCGCCCGCAAGAAGAGCGAACTGGATCTGCTGGTCGATCTCGACCCGGATGTGCAAGGCCAGGTGGTCGATCTGATCCTCTCCGGTGAGACGACAGCCCCGCGTAGCGTTTCGGCGGCTTTGCGTCGCCTCCACGGCGACCCCACGGACGAGACTGAAGACCCGGCCCGGGCCGCTGTCCGCCGGTTCGTGACGCTTTGGCAAAAGGCTCCGGAGGCAGGACGCCAGGCCATCCTGCAGTGGCTCTCCGACAGCAAGATCAAGCTGCCGAAGCGTTCGGCCGGAGAGCGGTCGTGAGCGGCGCCGCCAGCGCGCCCGTTCTGCCGTCCGAAGCCGTACGCGGGGCCGCCGAGGCCTTGACCATCTGGTGGCAGGGACACCTCGAAGCGATCACCGACGGGGCATTGAACGGTGCCATCGGCGCCGATCTTTCCTTGCTCGATGGTTTGTGCAGCTCCCTGGAAGAAATCCAGGCGACCGCCACCGCACGCGCCAAGGCGCGAGGCTGACATGGCGCGGCGCGGCGTACCCCCCGATCAACTCGACCTTCTAGCCTGGCAGCCCCCGGCTCCCGTGGCCAAGTTCGAGGAGCGCCGGGTGCGCGCCGCCACGATTTCCGTCCGCCTCGCTCTCGCCGTTTCCGCGGCGCTGAAGGATGCGGACGCGCGAGGCCTCTCCCGCGAGGAGATCGCCCGCCGCATGAGCGAATTTCTCGGTACCCACGTCAGCCGCGCCACCCTCGACGGTTACGCCAGCGCCGCGCGCGAGGATCGCGTGATCTCGGTCCCGCGCTTTGTGGCGCTGCTGCACGCGACCCGCGACCGCCGGCTGCTGGAGATCCTGGCCGAGCCCATGGACTGGGCGGTGATTGAACGCCGCCACCTGCCGCTGATCGAGCTGGCCGCCGTGCAACAGCGCCGCGAGGAGCTGCGCCGGCATGCCGAGAGCCTCCTGCGTCAGGCCAGAACGGAGGGAGGACTGTGATGGACGAGACACAAGCCAAAGAGGCGCTGCGTCTGCTGGGGCGAGCCCTGACATTGCTCGGCGCCGAGGCGGAGATGAAGCCGAGCGCGAAGGAAGAACCTCGGCCGCGGCCGTACGATGTGGTGAACCGACTGTACGAGGCCATCGTAGCTGGCCTCAAGATTGGCGCTCCGAACGCCGTCGACAACGAGACGTACCTTTTCTGGTCGGATGTCTGCCGGGACATCGACTCGGCGCGCTGGAAAATTCTGTCTCGATACTATCCGGCGCCGATATTTCCACGTCCGGAGACGCCGGCAGGTCCGGAGATGCCAGTAGGTCCGGAGGCGCCGGCAGAATGACAAGCCGCGTCTGGTTCTCCGCCGCGGAATGGGCGGCGATGAAGCTGCCGGGAATGCCGGGAACATCGCGTGGCATTCAGCAGCGAGCGCAGCGCGAGGACTGGCTGCGTGATGAATGGCGCGATGTGCGTTGGCGGGAAAGGCGTGGTTTCGGTGGCGGCTTCGAGTTTCACCTCTCGTTGCTGAACACCTTCCAGCAGGCTGCTCTTCTGCACCAGATCGGCGCCGCGGTAGAGAACAGGCCGACCGACGGGCTGTGGCAAGCCTATGAACGGCAGAAGGCTGGCCCGAAGGAAGAGGCGGCACGGCGGGTGCGCATCCTGCAAGAGGTGCGCACCTTGGTCGAGCAGGGCGCTGGACGGCTGGAAGCCATCGGCACTGTGCTGCCCCGCCACGGGATCAAAAGCCGGCAGACCTATTACACGTGGGAGCGCACGGTCGCGACGCTCCATCCCTCCGACTGGCTTGCGGCCCTGACGCCGCACCGTATCGGCGCGGTCGCCTCCGCCGATCTCGCACCCGACGCCTGGGAGATGCTCAAGACGGATTGGCTCCGGCCCGAACAACCCTCGTTCGAGGCCTGCTGGAGGCGCGTTCAAAGCGTCGGCGCAGAGAAGGGCTGGACGCTGTGCTCTTCGCGCACCGCGCGGCGTCGGCTGCTGGCACTCCCCCGCACCATGCGCACCCTCGCCCGTAAAGGAGAAGAAGCTTTGCGCCACATGTATCCCGCGCAGGAGCGCGACCGCACCTGCCTGCACGCCATGGAGGCGGTCAATTCCGACGGCCACAAATGGGACGTGTTCGTGCGCTGGCCGGACGGGACCATCGCGCGGCCAATGATGGTCGGCTTTCAGGACCTGTTTTCGGGAAAAATGCTGTCGTGGCGCGTCGACCAGACACTGCACGCCTCGCTGATCCGGCTCGCGTGGGGCGATCTGGTGGAGCGCTACGGCATCCCGCTCGCCTGCCTGATGGATAACGGGCGGGAGTACGCCAACAAGATCATGACCGGCGGCACCCCGACGCGCTTTCGTTTCAAGGTGCGCGAGGAAGATCCCACCGGCATCATGGCGCTGATGGGCGTCGAGGTGCATTGGAGCACTCCCTATTCCGGGCAGTCCAAGCCGATCGAGCGCGCCTGGCGCGACTTCGCCGGCGACCTCGCCAAGCACCCCGCTTTTGCCGGGGCCTATGTCGGCAACAATCCGCTCGCGAAACCGGAAAACTACGGCTCCAAGGCAATCCCGCTCGACAAGTTCCTTCGCGTGGTGGACGGCGCGATCACCGAATGGAACGCGCGGGCCGGGCGGCGCTCGAAGGTGGCGCAGGGGCGTTCCTTCGACCAGGTGTTCACCGAGAGTTACGAGCGCAGCGCCTCGCTGATCCGTCGCCCCACGCCCGAGCAGCGGCGGCTGTGGCTGATGGCCGCCGAGGGGGTCTCGGTCAACCGCGTCGATGGGTGCCTCAAGCTGTTTGGCAACCGGTTCTGGGCGCCATTCCTGCATGAGGAGATCGGCCACAAGCTGATCGTGCGCTTCGACCCCGAGGCGGTGCAGCAGGATCTGCACGTCTACCGGCTCGACGGAGCCTATCTCGGCGCCGCGCCGTGCGTGGAGGCGGCCGGGTTCTTCAACAAGGCCGATGCAACCTCGCACAACCGCGCCCGCACGCAATGGAAGCGCGCGCAACGGACGATGCTGGAGGCCAAGCGCAAGCTCGATATCGCCGACGTCGCGGCGATGCTGCCTGACCCCGAGCCCTCCGAGCCGATCGAAACCCGCGTGGTGCGTGGGGCGTTCCCCACCAACGGCAATGCCGCGCTCAAGGCCGTGCCGGCCGGGGCCCGTGAGCCGGACCATGACATGGAGACGATCCTCACCAACATCCGCCAGCTTTGGCCGGAACGATCCTCCGAGGGATCGGACTGACATCTCCAGAAAGGAAAGACCATGAGTGCCACAATCGAAATCGGAAACGATGAAATCAACGCGCTGCGCCAGCGGTGCCGGGAGCTGAAGAGCGATGCGCTCTCCTATTCGGCAATGGCTCGCGAAGCCGGCATCGGTGAAAGCACGTTCAACCTCTGGCTGAACGAGAATTATACCGGCGACTACGCCAAGGTTGCCGAGAAGGTGCGCAGGTGGCTTGACAGCCGTCTCGAGGGCGAGCGCGCGCGCTCCATGCTGCCAAAGGCGCCCGGCTTCGTCGAAACGCCGACGGTGGCCAAGATCACGGCGCTCCTCTCCTACGCCCATCACGTGCCGACCCTGGGCGTGATCTCCGGCGGCGCGGGGATCGGCAAGACCATCGCAGTGCGGCGCTACGCGGAGAACAATCCGAACGTATGGGTGCTGACCGGCGAACCCAGCCAGCGTACGCCGAACGCGCTGTTGAGCTATCTGGCCGAGGTGCTCGGCATGACCGAACGGACCGGTCGTCGCTCGCGGATGATTATCGATCGGCTGCGCGGCATCGGAGCGCTGCTCATCGTCGACGAGGCGCACCATTATCCCACCAAGGTGCTCGACCAGCTGCGCAGCATCTACGACCAGGCCGAATGCGGCCTGGCTCTGCTGGGCAATGCCGGCATCTACAAGCGCCTCGAGGGCGAGGGGCGCACGGATCGCTTTGCGCCGCTGTTCAGGCGCATCGGCATGCGTTTGACGCTGCCCCGGCCGCAGACGGGCGACATCGCGGCGCTGGTGGCAGCGTGGGGTATCGAGGGCGAGGCCGAGCGCCGGGTGCTCGAGAAGATCGGCATGCGGGCCGGCGCGCTGGGCGGCATGACCATGACGCTGCGGATGGCCCACATGCTGGCCGGGGCCGGTCCTGTGACCGCCGAGCACCTCAAGCGGGCCTATCGCCAGCTCAACGAGGTGACGCTGGAGGCCTCTGTATGAGTGCACGGAACGCACTATCCACGAACCGGCCTCTTCCACCGGCGGTGCCGTTCTGCCGCCGGTGCGGAGGCCGGGGCTTCGTGTTGATCGCAGTCCCTCGCGAGCGCGAAGGCCGCGCCATGGACGCATGTCCCATCTGCTCTCGCGCCGCCGAGGCGCGCTGGAGGGGCGTGCAGATCCGAAAACTCACCTTAACCAATCAGGATGAAGGTTTGGCAGCATGAAGGCGAAGAGGATCAAGGCGCACGCGGCGCTGCAGGTGCCGCAGACTCGTGACCAGGTGGTGGAGGCGATCGCCGAAATCGGGCGTCTCGCTCGCGAACGAACCCGCATCGAGGCCGATTTGAACGACCAGGTGGCCGTTCTCAAAGAAGCTGCCGAGACCAAAGCACAGCCGATCGGAGAGCGCATCGAGATGCTGTCCTCGGGGGTGCAGATGTGGTGCGAGGCCAACCGCGCCGCGCTGACTCAGGGCGGCAAGATCAAGACGGTGATCCTGCCGAGCGGCGAGGTGCGATGGCGCATCAGCCCACCGAAAGTCGTGATCCGGGGCGTGGAAGCGGTGCTCGACGCCCTGCGCCGGGCCGGGCTCGAGCGGTTCATCCGCACCGACGAGAGCCCGAACAAGGAGGCGATCCTCGCCGAGCCGGCAGCAGTGACCAGCGTGCGCGGCATTCGCATCGACCAGCACGAAGAATTCGTGGTGGTGCCTTACGAGACGGAGCTGGCAGACACGCCGGTTCCGACGGGAGGTCGGGACAAATGAGCCCCTCCCGCGCGCTCCTCGCCAAGATCCACATTGCGCGCAAGGACCTGGCGCTTGAGGAAGACTGCTACCGGGCACTGCTGATCCGCGTGACCGGATTCCGATCCGCGGCAGACTGCACCGATGGGCAGCTCGACGCGGTACTTGCAGAATTCAAGAGGTTCGGGTGGGCGCCGAAGACGCGGCACCGGCCGCTCTCGCAAAAGCCCCATGTGCGCAAGATTTTCGCGCTGTGGGGCGAACTGCGGCCGACTCTGCGCAACGGCTCCACGAAAGCCCTTTGCGCTTTCGTGGAGCGGCAGACAGGCGTGGCCGATCCAGAGTGGTTAAGCCCGGACGAGGCCAATGCAGTGGTCGAGGCCCTCAAGAAGTGGCTGCACCGCGTGCGGCCGGGAAGTGTGGAATGAGCCGACTGGCATTGAGTGATTTCCGCAGGCGTCTCGCATTGAATGATCTCCATAAGGGAGCCCTTGAAGCTGCCGCCTATCTTCGCGAAGAAGCCGATTTTAACCGATCATGGACGGACGGGCGTCGGAGATTTTCTGAATCGCCTGGATACATCGCGCGACGCCTCGAATTGGCTGAACAGCGTGAGGCCTGGGCTATGGCCATTGAAGCGCTGGTTAAACGTGACTCTTTGCGGAAGGGGCGCGCGCAATGAACGCGCTGCGACTCTCGGTGAGGGATGCGGCCTTTCTGAGCGTCCTCCCCCGCACGATTTATCAGGGGAAGAGCTGGCCGCAGGATGCCGATCTGAAATCGGTCATTGCCTCCCTTCAGATGCGCCGCCTGATCCACCTCATCTGGAGAACGGATTTTCCGGCGGGGGGCGGCGTCGAAGCGGAGGTGATGTCCACTGATGCTGGCCGTGAGGCCCTGGCTATCTGGCGGCGCGAAAACCCGCACATCGGGCTCGAACGAGCTGCCAGGGATCTCGACCGGGGGCTGCGATGATCGAGAAAATCCGCGCTCATCGGGCTTTGTTCGACTGCCCCGATGCGCTGGCCGAGCATCTGTCGTTGATCGGGCTTGGCTATTGCCTCCAGCGCCAGGCGCGGCGGTTGAACTATCACGACGGCCACACAGTCCTGCGCATCTCGTGGGTTCGGTGGACCGGTCGCTCGCGCCTGGTCGTGCGCGGCACCTTCGCGGTGCATGAATGACCCTGGCGCGCGCCCCCGCCGAGCTGGCTTGGCTTGCCGACGTGATCGGCGAGGCGGCGCTGCTGCGCCTGATCGAGGCACGCGGGGGACGCGCATCTATATCCCCCGCGGAACTACTCCCGAAGGTGTACTGGTCCAGATCATCGGCATGGAACCCGCGAGTCGGGCCGCTGCCGCCTGGGGCGGCGATACCATCACGGTCCCTGTTGCGCGCGCGTGGCGGGCGCGGCAATATCGCGCCGCCGGCTTGTCCAAGGCAGAGATCGCTCATAAGCTGGGCTGCCACGAGGACACGGTCTGGCGTCTTCTGCGGCCGAACCCTTCCATCAATCAGCTCCCTCTCCCATTCTAGCCCGCACCTGCGGGCATGACCCGCGGGCGTTCCGATCCATAGGCTCTCCGTCATCTCGCCATGGCCCGGAGAGCAATTTTGCGCAGCCCTACAATCAGGATTTTTCTTCCGAAGGCAGGGGCTGAGCCCCTTCTGATGGTGCGCCCGTGGACGATGGCACCTGGCTGGGGTACCTCGGGGGCATCACGGCCGCCGTCACGCTCGGAGGAGTGATCGTGGTGCTGATGCTGCGCGGCTGGCTGGCTGGCCGGTACGCCACCACCGAGCAGGTTGACGAGTTGGACGAGCGCGTCGCGGCGGTGGAATCGTCCACTCGGGACATGCTGAGGCGCGACGATCTCCAAGAAGTCGAGCGGCGCATTGGCACGGTCGAAACCGGAGTCTCTGGCATGCGCGGACAGCTGCAGGGCGCGACCGAGACGCTGCGAAGCATCGACCACACAGTTGGCCTGCTCCTCGCCGAGGGGCTGAAGAAGGGAACCGAGGGATGAGCCTCGCAGAGGTGATCCAGGAGGATCGCCGCATCTACGTGCTGCTGTGCCTCAAGGAAAGCTCGGGCCAGTTGAACGAGGCGGTGCTGCGCAAGCTGCTGGTCAAGATCGGCCACCAGGTCGACGAGACGGACGTGCGGGGCGTGTTGCAGTGGCTGGCCGACGCAGCGCTGATCCGCACCGAGAAACTGCCGATGGACAGCGGCGAGGTGTGGGTGGCGCACCTGCTCTCCGCCGGCGAGGCCGTGGCCGACGGTAAACCGCATCCGGGCATCGCCCGGCCGCCGCTGCGGTGAGTGACGATGCCGCGCCCATCCTCTATCGACCAGCTGCCCGAAGAAGTCCGGGTCGAGATCGGGCGCCTGCGCTCGCTCGGCTGGACCATCGACCAGATCCTCGAACACCTGCGGTCCCTGCTCGACAAGGCGCCATCGCGGTCAGCCTTGGGGCGGCACATTCAGGGGCTCGACAAGCTAGGCGAGCGCATGCGCCGATCGCGCCAGGTCGCGGAGGCATTGGTGCGCGAGCTGGGCACCGCGCCGGAAAGCCAGGCCGCGAGGCTTAATATCGAGCTGATGCATAGCGCCATCCTCGATCTCTTTATGCACGCGGACGACGCGGGAGATGGCGCGACTGCCGAGGGCGGCATCCCTACCGATCCGATCGACATCCAGTGGATCGCCAAGGCGCTCGACCACCTGGCGCGCGCCTCGAAAACGAATGTGGAGTTCATCGCCGACGTGGAGGCGCGTGCGACCGAGAAGGCAAAGAAAAATGCGGCCAGCGCGGCCGAGACAGTGGCGCGCGAACGCGGTCTTTCCGTGGGCATCATCGACGAGATCAAGGCCTCCATCTTCGGAGTGAAGAGATGACCCGCGATGGGAAGCGGCCTGCCAGCAAAGAGCTGGTGCGGGCCCGGTTGCGGGTGATGCGCGCGCAGTGGCGCGTTGAACGCTCCTTGCGCGGGACCTGGGTGGCCACCGATCGCCGCAACAAGGCCACACGGGCCTTGTGCCGAGCACGGGCGAATTATTTCGCCGCGACCGCCGACCTGAAGCGCGCGAGCGAAAAGCTGGCCGATCTGCTCAAGGGAGAAATGGTCTGATGTTCGCCGTTCGAGACCTTTCCGTCCTCTGTTACACGTGCGGCTTCACTCTGTGGCATTATCGCGCCGGGTCCGCTCCCCTCGAAGAGGTCTTCGGACCCCGCTTCTTCGATCCGGCCGCCGAGTTGCTTAGCCGTGGGGACATGTGCCTCGTCTCTGCTGATCGCGCGGGCGCGCTGGGGATCATCACGGCGACAACCCCGCATGTGGTGATCGTCCCCCTGTCTCAGAACGTCGGGACTGGCGAGGGGACGTCATGAACCTCTGCCGCGCACGTCAGGAACTGCATCGCCGGCGCCTGGTGCATGTCGATCTGGGGCTGCCGCAGTGATCGACCTTCCTGACGTCTTCCTGGGCTATCAGCAGCGCCTGTGGTCCACCGTCTCGACCACGGCGCTGCTGGCCGTGGAAAAGAGCCGGCGCACCGGCTTCTCCTGGGCACTGGGCGCGATCGCCGCCGCCACCGCCGCCTCGGCGAAGTCCGCCGGCGGGATGGACGTGCTCTACATGGGCTACGAGCGCGAGATGACCCGCGAGTTCATCGGCTACGTGGCCGACTGGGCGAAGGCCATGCAGCTCGCGGCACAGGATGCCGAGGAGTTCGTCTGGACCGATCCCGACCATCCCGACCGCTCGATCGGCGCTTTCCGCATCCGTTTCGCCTCCGGCTTCGAGGTGGTGGCGCTGCCAGGCGTGGCCCGGGCACTGCGCGGCAAGCAGGGCCTGGTCATTCTCGACGAAGCTGCCTTCATGGACGATCTCGACGAGGTGTTGAAGTCGGCCCTCGCGCTGCTGATCTGGGGCGGCCGCGTCATCGTCGTCTCCACCCACGACGGGCAGGACAACCCATTCAACCGCCTGATCGAGGAAATCCGCTCCGGACGGCGCACGGGCGTCGTGCTGCGCACCACCCTCGACGATGCCCTCGCCGACGGGCTCTACAAGCGCATCTGCCTCGTCTCCGGAAAGACCTGGTCGCCGGAGGCGGAAACCGCCTGGAAGCAAAGCCTCTTCAAGATCTACCGCGACGACGCCGACGAGGAACTGAACGTCATCCCGAACCCGACCTCGGGGGTCTATCTCTCCGGCGTATTGATCGAGGCGCGCAGCGAGCCCGTGCCGGTGCTGCGCTGGACGCCGCCTGCCGGCCTGACGTTATGGGCACAGCACCTGCGCGAGCGCGAGACCGAGGCGTGGATCGAGAGCGAGCTGCGCCCTGTCCTGCGCGCGCTCGACCCCGAGGAAAGCTTCGCGATCGGCCAGGACTTCGCCCGCATCCGCGACCTCTCGGTGATCTGGCTCAACGGCATCGCCCGCAACATGGTGCGGCACTGCCGGCTGGTGATCGAGCTGCGCGACGTGCCACACGAGCAGCAGAAACAGATCCTGTTCGCGGTGGGCGATGGCGTGCCGCGGCTGCGCGCGGTCAAGATCGATGCGGGCGGCAATGGCTCGTATCTCGGCGAGGTGGCGCTGCAGCACTGGGGCTCGCGCGTCGAGCCGCTGCAGCTCTCCGAGGCCTGGTATCGCGACAACATGCCGCCCTTCAAGGCGGCGATCGAGGACGGCACGCAGACGCTGCCGGCCGACCGCGATGTGGGCGACGATCTGCGCATGCTGCGCCTGGTGCGCGGCGTGGCGCGCATCCCCGACCGGCGGCGCGGCGCCGACGGCCAGCAGCGCCACGGCGACGCGGCGATCGCGGCCGCGCTGGCACACGCGGCCAGCCGGGCCGACCCCGAGGTCTACGCCTACGCCGCGGCGTCGCCGCTGCGCGCCGGGGCCTCTCGCGGGCCAGCCCAGGGAGGTGACGCTTGGCTCTATCCGCACGACGAGGAGGATGACCTGCGGGCCGCCGCCCCGCCCCGCGGGGGCATCCTTGGGCAGGAACTGCGCGGGAGGTGGATGTGACGGTGGCGGAACCCATCCGGCCGGACGATCCGATCCTGAAAGAGATGGAGGTCCAGCATGACTGGCAGTAGAATATCTGAGCGGCTCGCTCCCCAGGCGGCCGTAGTGATCGAGGGACAGAATAATGCCGGACGTTATCGAGCTTGGCAAAACCGGAGGCGAGTTTCCGCTCTGGCTGGCGACGCAGGCTATGGCCTACGCAAATACCAAGCTCAATGCCCAAGCAGCGACCCTGCAATCTCTCGAGTCCAGGGCAACGTCAATCATGCAGTGGAGCGTATCCGCTACTCTGGGATTGATCGCGTTCATTGCTACATACAAAAGCGTGACTTTTCCCGCCGTAATATCTGTAATTACCGCGGCGGCCTGCCTGCTAGCAGCCTGTCTTTGCTTGGTGGGGCAGATTATGCCGAAAGAAGGGTGGTATGTGCCGGGTTACAGCCCCGCAGAATTTATGGACGAGAGCATGGGCAGCGAGTTCGAGGTCTTGGATGCCTGCGCCCGCGGCCTTTCCGATGGAATAAACAAAAACGACCAGCGGCTAAAAACCTTCGGCCACCGGCTTACATGGGCAGGCTATTTTTTCTGCTCAGCTCCTTTTGGAGCAGGGATCGTTTGGTTGATCGCTACTGTCGTCCAGTTCCGGAAAGTTATTTTTTCTTAGCGGGCGCAGCAGGACGAACGTCACGAGTCACCTTACTTCCAGAAGAATTTCCCCGTTTTGACATGGGAGAAGGGGCATGTTTCGCCTTCTCCATCATGTGCATAACCGTTGACCCCGGCTTTGTCTTTTGGGGCGGCCGTTCACCTTTTGTCATCTCCACACTCCTTAGACGCCATTTCGATAACGATGCCGCGTTTGCGAATGAGTCGACAAGAGGAAAAATCTCCCCTTCTTTTCTGACGCCGGCGGACGAGGGGGAGTTCCCTCATGGCTGACGATCTCCGCCGCCTGCTCGACCAGTTCGGCGAGCCGATCCAGACGCCGCTGCGGGCGATGACCTCCGAGGTGGCGCCGGTGGGCGCGCAATACGCGCGGCCGCCCTTCTCGGGGCACGTCGCCTTCGGGATGACGCCGGATCAGCTCGGCGTCGTCGTGCGCGCCTCCGACAACGGCAACACGCTGGGCTTCATGTCGCTCGCCGAGGAGATCGAGGAACTCTATCCGCACTACGCGTCGGTGCTCTCCAAGCGCAAGCGTGGGGTCTGCCAGCTGCCCATCACCGTGGAGGCCGCCGGCGACAGCCCCGCCGAGCAGGTGCATGCGGAGTTCGTGCGCGCCTGGCTGAAGACCGGGTGTCTACAAGACGCGCTTTACGACATCTGCGACGCCATCGGGAAAGGCTACAGCGCCTGCGAGATCGTCTGGGAGGTCGGCGACCTCGGCATCCGGCCGGCGAAATTGCTGTGGCGGTCGCCGCGGTTCTTCGAGGTCTCCTGGTCCGACGGCGACACGCTGTGGCTGCGCACCGAGGCGGGCTATGCCGATCTGCTGCCGCACAAGTTCCTGATCCATCGTCACCCCTACAAATCGGGGCTGATGATCCGTTCGGGCCTCGCCCGGGCCGTGGTGTTCGTGTGGATGTATGCCGCCTACACCCAGCGCGACTGGGCGCTCTTTTCGCAGGGCTACGGCATGCCGATCCGCGTCGGCCGCTACGGCCCCGAGGCCAGTGACGACGACAAGCGCACGCTGTGGCGGGCGGTCTCCTCGATCGCCGGCGATGTCGCCGCCATCATTCCGAAGTCGATGGAGCTGGACTTCGTGGAGGCCAAGGTCGGCTCGACCTCCTCGGACCTCTACCTCAAGCGCGCCGACTGGCTCGACCACGCCGTTTCCAAATTGGTGCTCGGGGGCACCGCCGGCACCGACGCCATCGCCGGCGGCCACGCGGTGGGCAAGGAACACCGCGAGGTCGAGGGCGACGTTGAACGCTTCGACGCCGGACTGATCTCGACCTCGGTGAGCCGCCAGATCGTGCGGCAGATGATCGACTTCACCTTCGGCGTCCAACAGCGCTATCCGACCGTCCTCATCGGCCGGCCCGACGAGACGCCGCTGCCGCAGGTGATCGCCGCGGTGGGTGACCTGGCGGGGCTCGGCCTCAAGGTGAAGGCCGACGACATCCGCGACCGTCTGCAGCTCTCCAAGCCGCAAGAGGGCGACGAGGTGATCGGCGGGATGGCACCAGCTCCGGCGCCCCCACTCGCCAAGCCGCAATCGCTACCCGTTCCCACCGGCATGCCGAGTGGCCTGCGCCAATCCACCCTGTTCGGCTCACTCCTGACGCGCCAGAGCGAGCAGGCCCCCGGCGCGGTGCAGGCGCTGACAGACCACCTCGCCGAGGACGCCGCCGGGGCGCTGGCCGGGCTCACCGATCAGGTGCGCGCCGAGTTCGAGCAGGCTACCGATCTGCCCGATCTCGCCGAACGCCTGGCCAAGCTCAAGCTCGACACCGAGGCGTTCGGCGAGGCAATGAGCCGGGGGCTGGCGCTCGCCAATCTGCTGGGGCGGGCGGAACTCTGCGCCGAGCTGGGGCTGCCCGAAGCGAGCCAGGAAGGGCGCCCCGAGCGACAGACAAGCGAGCGGGGCGATCTGCCGGACGCCGCTTTCGCCGTGCCCGGGAAACGGAAGCTGCGCATCGACGACGCCACGCATGTCCGACTTGCCTGGGACATGGTCGATCGCACCCAGGGCCTTACCCCGGCCGAAAAGCGGCGCGCGCGGCGGCGCATCCTGCGCAAGGCCGAGTTGCTCGGCGTCGATACGGCCGATTGGCAGAAGCCGGAACGTGCCTGATCTCGTCACCGCTCTGGACCAGCCGTTCGACGAGGCGGTGCGCTATTTCCGCGACCGAGCGCGCGTGCCAACGAAGCACTGGACGGACGTGTGGCAAACCGGGCACGCCCGCGGCTTCATGGTGGCTGGGGCAACCAGCGACGAACTGCTGAAGGATCTGCACGGCGCGGTGCTCAAGGGCATCCAGAACGGCACCACGCTCGAGACGTTCCGCAAAGACTTCGACAGCATCGTCGCCAAACACGGCTGGCAGCACCACGGCTCGGCCGGATGGCGCGCGCGAGTGATCTACGAGACCAACCTCAACACCGCCTACGCCGCGGGTCGCTGGGCGCAGCAGACCGACCCCGACGTGCTCGAGGCCTATCCCTATCTGCGCTATCAGCACTCAGGATCGACCCATCCCCGCCTGCAGCACATGGCCTGGGACGGGCTGACGCTGCGGGCCGACGCTCCGTTCTGGGATGCTCATTACCCGCCCAACGGCTGGCATTGCGGCTGCAGGGCGGTGTCGGTTTCCGAGGGCGGGCTGCGGCGCATGGGCAAGACCAAACCCGACCAGGCGCCCCCCACGGTGCTGCGCGACTGGCGCAACCCACACACTGGCGAGATCCATCGCGTGCCGGAGGGGATTGACCCGGGCTTCGCCTGGAACCCGGGCAAAGCCTGGGACCAGCACCTCAAAGGGATGCCGCTGCGCGCCTCCCCGCTACGCCCCGTCGTGCCGCCGCAAGGCGAGATCGCGCAAACGATGGCGCACTGGCTGGAGAACCCGCGGGGCAATGTGCCGGTCGGTCATGCGACCGAGACGATGCGCAAGCTGCTCGGCACGAAACAGGATGGCGTGCTGCTCTCGGAGGAGACGCTGGAAAAGCAGCGGCTGCGTCACCCCGATCTCACCGCGGAGGATTATCTGCGACTGCCCGAGATCCTGGCGAAGCCGGACCGACTGCTCTGGGGATCGGGCAATACCGT
The DNA here is from genome assembly GCA_937874445.1 of uncultured Acetobacteraceae bacterium. Classification (GTDB taxonomy): domain Bacteria; phylum Pseudomonadota; class Alphaproteobacteria; order Acetobacterales; family Acetobacteraceae; genus Rhodovastum. The sequence continues at coordinate 18,758 of CALNAL010000458.1, forward strand.
GATCGCCTGGGGAGGGCCGGAAGACCGCCCCCTCGCCGTCGCCCTCAAGGGAGTGCCCGCACAGGACAAGAACTTCGTCGAGACGGTCTTTCCGGGCTGGAAGGAGCGCGTGCGCAAATGGCTGTTGCGTCGCTCCGAGCGGCTGGAAGCGGTTCGCGGCGCGATCGGGAAGCTCGACGCGGCGATCAAGGATGCCGCCCTGCGCGAGGACGACACGGACGAATGAGCCGGAAGGATCTGATCGGGTGCGCGTGTGGGGCCTGCCGGGAACCCCACAACTCGCTCCAGCCTGACGGCCGTGCCCGGGAGGCAGAATATCACCCTGTCACCGCGCACCCGGAGAGAATGTAGCGCGTTCGAAGGAGAGTTTCCAGCATGGGCGGTGTGACGTTCACGGCCAGCCTCCAGGACGAGGCGATGCGCGCGGCACTGGGGCGCGTGCAGGGGTTGATGACCTCGCCGACACCGATGCTCAAGCAGATCGGCGCGGGCGTGGTAGCGGCGGTGCAGGAGCACTTCGAGCGCCAGTCGGACCCGTGGGGCAAGGCATGGCATGCACTCTGCCCCGCCTATGCGCCGCTCAAGAAGAACAGCCGCATCCTCACCGAGAGCCATCACCTGGTGGACAGCATCAACTATCAGCTCGGGGCCCGGTCCGTATCGGTGGGCAGCAACGTGGTCTATGCGCGCATCCACCAGCTCGGCGGCAAGATTGTGCCGAAGACGCGGCCGGCGCTCTCGTTCCTGCTTGCCGTCGGCAAGGGGAACAAGCCAGGCATCGTGCAGGTGAAGTCGGTGCGCATCCCCGCACGCCCGTATCTCGGCCTCGGCGAGGCGGAGAAGGAGGCCATCGCCCTGGCGGTGAAGCTGCACATGAAGCGGGCGCTGGGGGGATAGAATGCTTCCCCCAGGGCGATTCGCATGGAGCTGCTCAAATGGAACGAGACGACGGGCCAGTTGACTTCACAAAACTTCTCGATATAGGCGACTTCCGCTGGCCTGCTGCCAGCGATGTGCCGTTTGCCGAAGCGGATGCCCCGAATGCAAACGCAACTATTGCAGAAGATGCCTTCCCCCGCCTGACAGCCATGATCGACGGCTACAAGATGGGGGCCGACCTGATGGTCGTCCACGCCGAGGCTAACCCACTCGATCGCGACGATCTTGTCTATCCGATCATCTTCAACTATCGGCAATTCCTGGAACTCTGGCTCAAATACATCATCGCGGTCTATGGCCCCGAAGTTGACATCAAACCGGTCTGGAATAGTCATAAATTGGATGACCTTTGGAAGAGCCATGCCGAAATCCTGAAGAAATATGGTGTAGTAACAGATCTACTCGAAGCCGATCTCGCTGTGGCCAAGATCGTTCTGGAGTTCTCCAAGATCGACCCCGATTCGTTTTCGTATCGCTATCCCGTCGACACGAAGGGAAAACCGATCCCGGTTGTTCTTCCCGATCTTTATCTGCCGAAGCTCGCCGATGTCATGAAGGCCGTTCATAATTATTTTTCGGGATGCGACGGCGCTCTAACCAATCCGGGAGGCTGAAAACCTTTCGGCAGCGCGCTATCGTGCTTGCAGCGGGAGAGCAAGCCGATGGCCGACGGCAAGATGATGAACGACGAGCTGGGGGACTGGGGGGAGACGCGGTTCGAAACCGTGTGCACCAGCGCCCACCTGATCGCGAATAAGTCCAGTCGCGACAAAATGGGGTGGGACTATCATGTAGAACTGCCACCACAGCCATCGGCGCTTCCCCTCGACCAGCAGGTAAACGCGCTGAGTTGCCTCGTGCAGGTCAAAACCAAATGGCTTTCCAGTGACAACGGCGTCGATTTGAGCCTCTCGGCCGCCCAACGCCTGGCGATGCGCACGGCTCCGGCGTTCGTTCTGGTCCTTTTCGTCGAGGAAAGTCCGGAGGGAAGCGGTCCGCGAGTGGCCGAATGCTATCTGATCCATCTGCTGGACGATAATCTTGCGCACATTCTAAAACGGCTTCGGGAGGAGGAAGTTGATCCGGATCATAAGCCGCTCAACCAGCTCGTCATCTCATTCGATCCCAGGAAAGCCGGGAAAAGGATTGAGTTTCAGGGCAACGCATTGAGAGAGGCGCTGCTGCAGATCAGCGGTCCGGATCCGCATGCCTACGTGCTGAAGAAGGAGGAGCAGCTGAAAAAATTGGGCTACGACAAGCGCCGCTATCACGTGTCTCTAAAGTTCGATCCCCTTACCATCCACGATTACAACGACATGATGCTGGGCCGCAAACCGGGGACACCAAAGCAAATCGAGGTTAAGGATGTAAGATTCGGTATGCCGGTGAGAATACCCGAAATGAGCGGTGACGCTGCCAAGATCACTGTCACCCCATCTCCCGTCACCGAGTGCGTCATAAGGGTGCGATCTGAAACCAGTGACGGCGCTGTCGTCTTCCATGGCGATGTGATCACCACAGTCCACCTCTTTTCGGAACGTGAGCTTGGAGTGTTTTTATACAGGACTGCTTTTTTTGATCTGGAGTTCTCCGGGAAAGGAGAGCTCACTTTTCACGCCAAGATGGCGACGTCAGACATAAAACTGCCGCTTGAAGAATGGGTGGACTATCTGCGCCTCTGCCACACCCTGGCGAGCCAGGAGGTGACATTTGAGGTCGATTCTTCCGCCCCCGTGGCCTTCCATGGCGAGATCTCCGCCGTGGGAAACGGCATGGAAGCCCCCTGGGCGAAGCCTCTTCTCGAGACCACCCGGCAGGCAATCAAACTCGTTAAATATGTCGCAGGTGATGCTGGTCTGGTCCGGATCGACTTCATCGCGCGGAATGCCCGAATAATTGACTACGCCTACAGCCTGATTTTTAAACCGGACCTTCCGCGTAGGCACATGAGTGGGGTGTTCAATTTCGCTGCAGAGGGCTCCCCATTTGATGAACTTCCTTCCCCGGATAACCCTGCAACGTTTTTCGTCCCCGTGTGGATGCGCATCGGTAATACGCTGCTCATTTTTGCCTGCCGTATGCAGCTGGAAATGAAGCTTCTCCGTCCGAAGGCATATCAGGTCGAGGAAGTTGAGGCCTCGCTCATTCAGGCGACATCCCTCCCATTGTCTGCCGAGGCCTTCCGCACCTTTGCCGAACATGCCCAAGAGGCGTCCGGTTTGAAGTGTGCAATCCTGTCGGAGCTCACCGACAAAGACCTCGAAGAACCGCCTTTGCCGGAGCCTCCCGTTGATGGGCAGGGCGAGCAACTTCAGACTTAGCCCGTGCCCAAGGGCCAAAACCGCCCATTGAACGCCGTTGAACGGGGCTGTGGAGCCTTGGGGGCCTAAAGACGGGTGGTTCTTCCATCCGATAGCGCGGGGGCGTCCCAGCGCATCCTTGCCGGGGAGCCTCCCCTGGCGTTAGGCTAATGAAACAAGGCCGCTCCCCCTTTCACCGAGGGGGGGCGGCCTTGCCCGCATCTGCGGGACTGATCGCGCGCGGGGCGGGCGGGCAGTCTGGCCGGCATGGAAACCATCTCGTTCCATACGGTTCTCTCGGCTGACGGCGCGTTGCCCGAGTGGCTGCATCTCGTTCCCGCCGGCGTCTTCAAGGGCGTGGACGGGCGAGGCCCCTATCGGCTCGACGATCCCGAAGCGGCCATCGCCGCCTCGATGACCGACGGTAAAATCCCCGTCGACGAAAACCACGCCACCGATCTCGCGGCCCCGTCCGGCGGACCCTCGCCCGCCAAGGGCTGGATCACGTCGATGATCTACCGCGCGCCGCAGCCCCAGGCTGCCGAGCCCGGCGGCATCTATGGCCGGGTCGAGTGGAACGAGGCGGGCCGACAGCTCATCGGCGACAAGGCCTATCGCGGCGTGTCGCCCGTGATGGACGTGGACGGCAAGGGCAGCGTCAAGCGCATCCGTCGCGCGGCCCTGACCAACACGCCGAACCTCCCTCTCAAAACCATCCATCATCAGCAGGACACCGGAATGGACCTGATTGCCGAACTGCGGAGGGCACTCGGCCTTCCGGCAAATGCGGACGAGGGCGCCGCGTTGCAGGCCGTGCAGACGAATGCGGCGACCCTCACCGCGCAGGCCGCCCAGCTCACCGAGCTGCAGGGGCAGGTGACCACCCTTCAGGCCACCTCCACCGAAGCCGTGACTCTTCGCGGCGAAGTGACGCGCCTAACCACCGAGCTGCACACGCTGCAGCAGGACAAAGCGCGTCAGGCGGCCACCTCCTTCATCGAGGCCGCGATGGCGGCCGGCAAGCCGATCACCCCGGCGCTCAAGGACCATTACATCACGCGCCACATGGCGGACCCCGAGGGGGTCAAGAAGGAGATCGACGCGATGGTCTCCCTCAACGACGGCGGCACCGGCGACCCGTCGCTGCATGCGACCCACAAGGAGCGTCACGACGCGGACGGCGGCGGCGATCTCTCCGAGATGGAGCGCGCAATCTGCGCCAAGCTCGGCCTCGATCCCAAGAAGTTCTCCGCCCAGAAGGCCGGCAAGCTCGAGGCCGCGCTGCGCGAGGCCCGCGAAGCCCGCAAGGGAGGCAAGTGAGATGGCTCTGAGCGCCAACGTCAAATACCCGGAGCGCATGGACCCCTGCGAGTTCGGCGGCCTTGTCGCATCCGGCACCCACGTCTATTTCGGCGCGCTGGTGGGGTGGGACGCCTCCGGCAACATCGTGCCGCTGCAGGCCTCCACCTGCGTCGCCTTCGCCGGCATTGCCGGGGCTGAGCGCGACAACACCTCCGGCACCGAGCTGCGCCCCCTCGGCGTGCGCAAGGGCGTGTGGGGCCTCACCGTCTCGGGCGCCACGCCCGCGAATATCGGCGCCACGATCTACGCCTCCGACGACAACACGGTGGCGCTCGGCAACCTATCGGCCGCCACGGCCGCGAAGAGCGGCGGCAACACCGGTACCGGCACCTTCGGCACCACCCTCGCCGCCGCTGCCCTCGCCAAGGTCGGGGCCTACACGCTGACGCTGACCTCGGCGACCGCGTTCAGCCTGGTCGATCCGAACGGCGACGAGCTGGCGTCCGGCACCGTCGGCACCGCCTATTCCGACGCCGATCTGAGCTTCACGCTCACCGCCGGAACGACGGCTTTCGTCGCCGGCGATGCCTTCATCCTCACCGTTTCGCAGGCATCGGGTCGGGCCATCGGCACGCTGGCCGGCATCGACAACGGCCAGACCTACGTCCGGCTGAGCTAGGAGCGCCCCGCTTTGGAAATCACCATCCCCGCCCTGCAGACGCTCAACGACGGCGTCTCGACCGCTTACAACACCGCGTTTTGGGACGCGCCGACCGTCTATGGCGAATACTCCTACGACGCCTCCTCGACCGGCCCCTCGGAGGTCTATCCGCGCCTCGATCTGATCTCGGGTCTGCGCGAGTGGATCGGCGCGCGCGTCATCGAGCGCCTCTCGCTCACCACCTTCTCGGTCGTGAACAAGCACTTCGAGAAGACCATCAGCATCGACCGCGACCAGCTCGAGGACGACAAATACGGCTTTCTCGCCCCGGCCGCGCAGCAGCTCGGCCAGAACGCGGCCCATCTGCCGGATCTGCTGACCACCCAGCTCCTGCTCGCCGGCCACACCACCAAGACCTATGACGGGCAGAACTTCTTCGACGCGGCGCACCCGACCTACGATCTCACCGGCAAAGCCACCACCGTCGCCAACTATCAAACCCCCAACACCGGCGACACCGCCGGGCAGCCGTGGTTCCTGATGGACACCACCAAGGTGCTGCGTCCGCTGATCTGGCAGCGCCGCCGCCCCTTCGCGATTATCCCGATGGTGGCGCTCGACAGCGAGATCGTCTTCAAGACGCGCGAATTCGTCTGGGGTGTTGACGGGCGGTGCAATGCGGGGTTCGGGCTATGGCACCTCGCCGCGATGTCCACCGCGCCGCTGACGCCACAGTATGTCATGGCGCTGCGCGCGCAGGTGGCCGCGATCTCCCGCCCCGACGGCACGCCGATGGGCATCGTGCCGAACATCCTGGTGCATGGCCCGGCCAACGCCGCCGCCGCCATCAAGGTGACGACGGGCGAGTTCGACACCTCGGCGACGAGCCCGACCATCGCCTACGAGCCCAACCCAGCGAAGGGGCTGCTGCGCCGCGTCGAAAACCCCTGGATCCGGTGAGCCCCATGCAGATCGTCATTTCCTGCCTGCGCGAGGGCGGCATGATCCGGGGGGGCATCCGCCACCCCCATGCCGCCACCTCCTATGACAGCATCGAGTTCTCGGCCAACCAGCTGCGCGAGATGATCGAGGAGCCCGAGCTGGCGGTGGTCGCGGGACACCTGCTCACCGAGAGCGAGATCGACGCCGCCGTTGTTCACCCCGCGCCGCTGCCGCCCGCGCCCGGCCCCCCCCCCCCACCGGCCCCCGGGCCCCAAAAGGCGCCCGGCGGGAACAAGGCCGGGGCGGCCCCAGGTAGGGGGGGGGGGGGG
>CALNAL010000459.1 GCA_937874445.1 uncultured Acetobacteraceae bacterium
ATACGAGATCTGCGCATGTCTCGTGGGCTCGGAGATGTGTATAAGAGACAGCCGGAACCCTGGGCCGCTCCGCCCCGCCAACCCCGCGCGCATCCCCGCTCTCGTTGACCGCAGGAGTGTGCTCAAGGGGATCGGGGATCAGCCCTTGCCGCCCTCGAAGAAGTCGCGGACCTTGGCGAAGAAGCCTTCGGATTCCGGGCTGCCCTTGCCGTGGGCCTCGGATTCGAACTCCTCCAGCAGCTCGCGCTGGCGGCGGTTGAGGTTCTGCGGGATTTCCACCGTCACCTGGATGTACATGTCCCCCCGGGCCGCGCTGCGCAGCACCGAGAAGCCCTTGCCGCGCAGGCGGAACTGGTCACCCGTCTGGGTGCCGGAGGGGATCTTCACCCGGGCCTTGGTGCCGTCGATGGCAGGAACCTCGACTTCCGCGCCCAGCGCCGCCTGGGTCATGCGCAGGGGCACGCGGCAGTAGATGTTGGCGCCGTCGCGCTGGAAGATCTCGTGCGGGCGGATGGAGACATGGACGTAGAGGTCGCCGGCCGGAGCCCCCGGGCCGCCGGCCTCGCCCTCGCCGGCGAGCCGGATGCGGGTGCCGTCTTCCACGCCGGCGGGGATGTTGACCGAAAGCGTGCGCTCGCGCTGCACCGTTCCCGTGCCGCGGCAGATGCGGCAGGGGTTGCGGACCACATGCCCGCTGCCGCCGCAGGTGGGGCAGAGGCGCTCGACCAGGAAGAAGCCCTGCTGGGCGCGCACCTTGCCGGCGCCGTGACAGGTGGGGCAGGTCTCCGAGGCGTGGTCCTTGCTCTCCGAGCCGGTGCCGTGGCAGGCCTCGCAGGTCACGCGGGTGGGCACGCGCAGGGTGGTCTTGGTGCCCGAGAAGGCTTCGGCCAGGCTGATCTCCACGGCGGCGCGAATGTCGGCGCCGGGCCGCGGGCCGCGTCCCCGGCCGCCGCCGCGCCGGCCACCGCCCATGAACTCGCCGAACATCTGGTCGAAGATGTCGCCCAGGCCGGCGCCGCCCGCCTGGAAGCCCTCGAAGCCGCCCGGTCCGCCCGCGCCACCCTGCTCGAAGGCAGCCGCGCCATAGCGGTCGTAGGCCGCGCGCTTCTGCTCGTCCTTGAGGATGTCGTACGCCTCGTTGATTTCCTTGAAGCGCGCCTCGGCCTTCTTGTCGCCCGGGTTGCGGTCCGGGTGGAACTGCATCGCCAGCTTGCGATACGCCTTCTTGATGACGTCGGCGCTGGCGTCGCGGGCGACACCGAGGGTGGCGTAATAGTCCTGTGCGGCCATTTCAGCCCTCTATCCATGGCGCTGAAAAAGACGAGGCGTCCGCCTGCTCGGGCAGCGCGGACGCCTCGCCATCGGGATTCACGACGTCAGAAACCGGTCAGCTCGGTTTCTTCTTGCTCGGATCGACCTCTTCGAAGTCGGCGTCGACCACCTTGTCGTCCTGCGGCGCGTCCTTGGGGGCCTCGCCCTGCGGGGCAGCCCCCTGGGCGGCGCCCTGCTGGGCCTTGTACATGGCCTCGCCGATCTTCATCGCCGCCTGGCTGAGGCGATCGGAGGCCGACTTCAGGGCCGCCGCGTCATCGCCTTCCAGGGCGGAGCGCACCGCCGCGAGCGCGGCCTCGGCCTCGCCCTTGTCCTGCGGGCTGACCTTGTCGCCGAACTCCTTGAGGTTCTTCTCCACCTGGTGGGCCAGGCCGTCGGCCTGGTTCTTGGTGTCGATGAACTCGCGCTTCTTCTTGTCCGCCTCGGCATTGGCCTCGGCGTCCTTGACCATGCGCTCGATGTCGGACTCGGAGAGGCCGCCGCTCGACTGGATGCGGATCTGCTGCTCCTTGCCGGTGGCCTTGTCCTTGGCCGAGACCGAGACGATGCCGTTGGCGTCGATGTCGAAGGTCACCTCGATCTGCGGCACGCCGCGCGGGGCCGGCGGGATGCCGGAAAGGTCGAACTTGCCGAGCATCTTGTTGTCGGCCGCCATCTCGCGCTCGCCCTGGTAGACCTGGATGGTCACCGCGGTCTGCCCGTCGTCGGCGGTGGAGAAGATCTGGCTCTTCTTCGTCGGGATGGTCGTGTTGCGGTCGATCAGCCGGGTGAACACGCCGCCCAGCGTCTCGATGCCCAGGCTCAGCGGGGTCACGTCGAGCAGCAGCACGTCCTTGACGTCGCCCTTCAGCACGCCGGCCTGCACCGCGGCGCCGATCGCCACCACCTCGTCGGGGTTGACGTTGCGGGCCGGGTCCTTGCCGAAGAAGGACTTCACCGTCTCGATGACCTTGGGCATGCGGCTCATGCCGCCGACCAGGATCACCTCGTCGATCTCGTTGGCCTTCACGCCGGCGTCCTTGAGCGCCTTGCGGCAGGGCTCCAGGGTGCGCTCGATCAGGTCCTCGACCAGGTTCTCCAGCTTGGCGCGGGAGAGCTTCATCACCAGGTGCTTCGGCCCGGAGGCGTCGGCGGTGATGAAGGGCAGGTTGATCTCGGTCTCCTTGGAGGAGGACAGCTCGATCTTGGCCTTCTCGGCGGCTTCCTTCAGGCGCTGCAGCGCGAGCTTGTCGCCGCGCAGGTCGATGCCCTGGTCGCGTTTGAACTCTTCGGCCAGGTACTCGATGATGCGCGCGTCGAAGTCCTCGCCGCCGAGGAAGGTGTCGCCGTTGGTGGATTTCACCTCGAAGACGCCGTCGCCGATCTCCAGCACGGAGATATCGAAGGTGCCGCCGCCGAGGTCGTAGACCGCGACCGTGCCGCCCCTCTTTTTGTCCATGCCGTAGGCCAGCGCCGCCGCCGTCGGCTCGTTGACGATGCGCAGCACCTCCAGCCCGGCGATGCGCCCGGCGTCCTTGGTGGCCTGGCGCTGGCTGTCGTTGAAGTAGGCCGGCACCGTGATGACCGCCTGGGTCACCGGCTCGCCGAGATAGGCCTCGGCGGTCTCTTTCATCTTGCCCAGGATGTAGGCGCTGATCTGGCTCGGCGCGTATTTCTCGCCGCGCGCCTCGACCCAGGCGTCGCCGTTCTCGCCGCGGATGATCTGGTAGGGGACGAGGTTGATGTCGCGGCTGACCATCGGGTCGTCGAAGCGACGGCCGATCAGGCGCTTGACCGCGAAGATGGTGTTGGTGGGGTTGGTGACCGCCTGGCGCTTGGCCGACTGGCCGACCAGCCGCTCGCTGTTGTCGGCGAAGGCGACGATGCTGGGGGTGGTGCGGGCACCTTCGCTGTTCTCGATCACGCGGACATCCTTGCCCTCCATGATCGCGACGCAGGAATTGGTCGTGCCCAGGTCGATCCCGATGACCTTGCTCATATAACGCTCCTTGTCAGCGGACCCCGGCAGCCCGAAGCACCGCGGGGGTCCCCGTTTACGATGCCCTGCATGTATTCAACCGACCCTCGCGGGGCAAGGGGGGGCGGCAGCGTTCTTGTTCCGTTCGAAACCCTTCCGGGTTTCGCCTAGCCGGCCTGGAGGGGGTCGCTTCCTTCCTTGGGGGAGACGATCTCGCCGGCCGGAGCCTTGGCCACCACCACCATCGCCGGGCGCAGCAGGCGGCCGTTCAGGGTCCAGGCCGGGGTCCAGGCCTGGACCACCGTGCCGGCCGGGTGCTCGGTGCTTTCCTGCTCGGCCATCGCCTGGTGGAGGTTGGGGTCGAAGGCGGCGCCGGTGGGGTCCACGCGCTTGATGCCGTTGCGCTCCAGTACCGCCATCAGCGCCCGCTCCACCCCGGCGAAGCCCTCGCGCAGGCGGGTGACGAGTTCGGGCTCGCCCTCGGCGGCGGCGGGGACGGAGGCCAGGCCGCGCTGCAGGTTCTCGGCCGCCTCGGCGATGTCGCGGGCGAACTTCTGCACGGCGTACTGGCGGGTTTCCTCCACCTCGCGCTTGGCGCGGGCGCGCACGTTGGCGGTTTCCGCCTCGGCGCGCATCCAGTGGTCCTTCATCTCGGTCAGGGCCGCCTCGAGCGCGGCGATGCGAGCCTCGGGGGCAGGGGGAGCTGCCCCCGGCGCCTCTGGCGCGGACGCCTCCGGGGAGGGTGTGCCCGGGATTGGTGTGCCCGGGTTCAGCGTGCCGGGAGCCGGGGTTCCCGCGGCAGGAGCCTCGGGGGGGGTGGTTTCAGGAGAGGGAGTCTCGGTGCTCATGATCCGTTCAGTTAGTCGGGCGAGAGGCGTGGGACAAGCGCCGGTCGGAGGCAGGGTTCATGCAGCCGGCGCGGGGGTGCAGCAGCGGGAGATCAGGGGGCGGTCTCCCCGTCGTTCCCGGCGGAACCCCGACCGGCGCCGATGCGGCGGATGGTGGCCGTGGTGCTCTGCCCGGCGTCCAGCGGAATCAGCTCCACCCGCCCGCCGTGGGCCTCGACGATGTCGCCGCCCACCACCTCCTCGCGGCGGTAGTCGGCGCCCTTGAAGAGGAGGTCGGGCAGCAGCAGGCGGATCAGCTCCTCCGGCGTGTCCTCCTCGAAGATCACCACCAGGTCGGCGGGCGCCATCGAGGCCATCACGGTGGCGCGGGCTTGCTCGTTCTGTACCGGGCGGGAGGGGCCCTTCAGGCGCTGCACCGAGGCGTCGCTGTTGAGCGCCACCACCAGCCGGTCGCAGGCCGCCCGCGCGCGGGCCAGAAGATGGGCGTGGCCGGGGTGGATCAGGTCGAAGCAGCCGTTGGTGAAGCCCACCCGCAGCCCCTCGGCCTTCCACGCCGCCACGCGCCCGGCCGCCGCCTCGCGCGAGACGATCTTTTCGTCGAGGCTTTCCTGGGCGCGTTCGTGCAGGGCCGCGGCCAGCTCGTCGCGGTTCACCGTCGCCGTGCCCGGCTTGGCCACCGCCACCCCCGCCGCCGCGTTGGCCAGCGCCGCCGCCTCCGAGAGGGGCACGCCGGAGGCCAGCATCAGCGCCAGCGTGGCGATCACCGTGTCGCCGGCGCCGGAGACGTCGGCCACCTCGCGGGCGCGGGTGGGGATGTGCAGCACCTTCTCGCCGGGGCGCAGCAGGGTCATTCCCTTCTCGGAGCGGGTGACCAGCAGCGCGCCGCACGCCACCCGGGCCAGCAGCGCCGCGCCGGCCGCCTCCACCTCGGCGTCGGTGCCGGCGGGAAGGCCGGTGGCGCGGGCCAGCTCGCCCGCGTTGGGGGTGAGCACCGAGGCCCCGGCATAGATCGCGAAGTCGGTGCGCTTGGGGTCCACCACCACCGGGATGCCGGCCTCGCGGGCCAGCGCGATGGCGCGCTCCAGCACCCGGTCGGTCAGCAGGCCCTTGGCGTAGTCGGAGAGCACCACCGACTCGGCGTCCTGCAGGGCGTGGACGAACACCTCCAGGA
>CALNAL010000460.1 GCA_937874445.1 uncultured Acetobacteraceae bacterium
CCCCCCTTTTTTTTTCAAGCAGAAGACGGCATACGAGATCTGCGCATGTCTCGTAGGCTCGGAGATGTGTATAAGAGACAGGCCCTCCCCCACATCAGCCCCCACGTGGAAGCGGGGCACCCGGCAACGGGGTGGCTGGCTGAATCGGCGGGCACGCTTTATAAGAATGCAAGATTCCCACCAGTTTCCGGAGCACTCTCCCGGCATGTCCGATTCTTCCGTGCCGACTCCTCCCGCCAACGGGTCCGAGCCGGACGCCTACGACGCCTCTTCCATTTCGGTGCTGCGCGGCCTCGACGCCGTCCGCAAGCGCCCGGGCATGTACATCGGCGACACCGACGACGGCTCCGGCCTCCACCACATGATCTTCGAGATCATCGACAACTCGGTGGACGAGGTGCAGGCGGGTTTCGCCCACCAGGTGAACGTCGTCCTCAACGCCGACGGCTCGGTGACGGTCACCGACGACGGGCGCGGCATTCCGGTGGACCTCCATCCCGAGGAGCACGTCTCGGCGGCCGAGGTGGTGCTGACCCGGCTGCACGCGGGCGGCAAGTTCAACCAGAACTCCTACAAGGTTTCGGGCGGCCTGCACGGCGTGGGCGCCGCGGTGGTCAATGCGCTCTCCGAGTGGATGGACGTGCGCATCTGGCGCGACGGGGGCGCCTATTTCATCCGCTTCGAGCACGGCGACGCGGTGGCGCCGCTGAAGCAGACCGGGCCGCAGGGCGCGCATCCCAACGGCACGGAAGTCACCTTCAAGCCCTCCACCGACACCTTCACGCATGTCGATTTCGACCTCGCCACCATCGAGCGGCGGGTGCGCGAGCTGGCCTTCCTCAACTCGGGCATGGCGGTGATGTTGCGCGACGAGCGCGGCGAAGAGCCGACCCAGACGCGCTATCACTACGAAGGCGGCCTGGTGCAGTTCGTCAACTACCTCGACCGCAGCAAGACCGTGCTGTTCGCTCCCCCCATCGCCGTCTCGGCGATGGCCGGCGATACCGGCATCCGCGTCGAACTCGCCCTCTCGTGGAACGACGGCTACCACGAGACGATGCTCTGCTTCACCAACAACATCCCCCAGCGCGACGGCGGCACCCATCTGGCCGGCTTCCGCCAGGCGATGACGCGGGTGGTGACGAAATACGCCTCCGAGAGCCTGGGCAAGAAGGACAGCAGCTCCCTCTCCGGCGAGGATCTGCGCGAGGGCATGTCGGCGGTGCTCTCCGTCAAGGTGCCCGACCCCAAATTCTCCTCGCAGACCAAGGACAAGCTGGTCTCCTCGGAAGTCCAGCCGGCGGTGCAGGGGGTGGTGGCCGATGCGGTGGGCCACTGGTTCGAGACCCACCCCAAGGAAGCCAAGATCGTCATCGGCAAGGTGCTGGACGCCGCCGCCGCCCGCGAGGCCGCCCGCAAGGCGCGCGAGCTGACCCGCCGCAAGGGGGTGCTCGACATCTCCACCCTGCCCGGCAAGCTCGCCGACTGCCAGGAGCGCGACCCGGCCAAGTGCGAGGTGTTCCTCGTCGAGGGAGAATCCGCCGGCGGCTCGGCCAAGCAGGGCCGCGACCGCAAGTTCCAGGCGATCCTGCCGCTGAAGGGCAAGATCCTCAACGTCGAGCGCGCGCGCTTCGACCGCATGCTGAGCAGCGCCGAGATCGGCACGCTGATCACCGCGCTGGGCGCGGGCATCGGGCGGGCGGAGGCCGACCAGGGCGGCTTCGACGTCGCCAAGCTGCGCTACCACCGCATCGTCATCATGACCGATGCCGACGTGGACGGCGCGCACATCCGCACGCTGCTGCTGACCTTCTTCTTCCGCCAGATGCCCTCGCTGATCGAGCGCGGGCACCTCTTCATCGCCCAGCCGCCGCTCTACCGCGCCAAGCGCGGCAACGAGGAACGCTACCTCAAGGACGATGCGGCGATGGAGCGCTACCTGCTCGACAAGGCGCTGGGCGAGGCAAGGCTGACCTATGCCGACGGCACCGTGCTGGAAGGCCCCGAGCTGGTCGAAGAGTCCCGGAAGCTGCGCGAGGCGTCCCTGCGGCTGCATCGGCTTTCCGGGCACCACCCGGTGACGCTGATGGAGCAGGCGGCCATCGCCGGGGCGCTGACGCCCGATGCCGCCCGCGCCGCCGCCGCCGCCCCGGTGCTGGCACAACGGCTGGATGCGATCTCGCCTCCCGAGGAGCGCGGCTGGACCGTGCAGCTCGACGACAAGGGCGGGATCAAGGTGAAGCGCACCGTGCGCGGGGTCGACGAGGTGCACCGCATCGAGCCGGCCGCCCTGCGCAGCGGCGAGGCGCGCTGGCTCACCGAGCGCGCCGCCACCCTGGTGCGCCACTTCGACCAGCCGGCCAAGCTCAAGCTCGACCGCGACGAGGTCTCCGTGGCCGGCCCCGCCTCCGCCTTCGAGCGGATGCTGGCCCAGGGGCGCAAGGGCCTGACCATCCAGCGCTTCAAGGGGCTGGGCGAGATGAACCCCGACCAGCTGTGGAAAACCACCCTCGACCCCGCCGAGCGCACCATGCTGCAGGTGAAGGTGGGCGACGTGGAGGACGCCGGCGAGGTGTTCTCCACCCTGATGGGCGACGTGGTGGAACCGCGCCGCGACTTCATCGTGGACAACGCGCTCAAGGTCGCCAACCTCGACGTGTAGGATATCGCGAAAACAGCCCGCCCTTTGACAAGGCAGGAAAGATAAGGAAGGTGTTCTTCTTGCGTGCAAGAAGAACCAAGAAAGCTTTATTCGTTAAGACTCCGCGCCTGGATCAAACGCGGAGCCAAAGTCGGAAAGTCCTTTTTGCTTCTTTTTCCTTCAGGAAAAAGAAGCCTTCCTTTCCTGACCCCACCGGGTCGCGAACGGCGCACTAGGCCGCGTTGCGGGCCCGGCGGGCGCGTGC
>CALNAL010000461.1 GCA_937874445.1 uncultured Acetobacteraceae bacterium
CTCCCCCGCCAGCACCGCCCCGAAGGGACCCGCCAGCTCCAGGCCCAGCACCGCGGACGGGTCGGCCAGGTGCAGCGTGTCGCCCACCGCGGGAAAGGCCGCCAGGCTGTCGAGCAAATGGTAGCCGTCGGCCCGGCGGCCGACCACGTGCAGGAGCAGGTTGACCTTCGCGCCCGCGAACTCGCTCAGGATCCCGGCAGGCTCCATCTCAGGGCGCGGCGGAAGCGGCGGTGATGCCGAGGGCCTGCTCGGCCTCGTGCAGCCGCGCCTTGAGGCGGGTCGCTTCCTCGGGTTCGGGGTTGAGCGTCACCGCGCGGCGCCACTGGTAGAGCGCCTCGCGCTGGCGGCCGGCCGCCCAGTAGGCGTCCCCCAGATGGCCGTTGACGGCGGCATCCTCGGGCACCAGCTCGACCGCCCGCTCCAGCACCTGCACCGCGCCAGGAACGTCGCCCTGGCGCAGCATCACCCAGCCGAGGCTGTCGACGATCGCGCCGTCATTGGGACGCTGGCGCACCGCGCGCTCGATCATCGCGCGCGCCGCCCCCAGGTCGCGGCCCTGCTCGGTCCAGGAATAGCCGAGGTAGTTCAGCACGTAGGGCTGGTCCGGCGCGAGCTCCAGCGCCTTCTGGAAGTCGGCCTCGGCGCGCGGCCACTGCTTGGACCGCTCCAGGGCGACGCCACGGTCGTAGAAGAGCACCCAGGAAAGACGGCCCGGCGCGTCGAGACGCTTGATGGCCTCGTCATAGGCCGTCACCGCCTCGCCGTAGCGGTGCCCGGACCGCAGCAGATCCCCCTTCATCGCCCACGGCTCGGGACGGGCGGGATAGTCGCGGGTGGCCTGGTCGAGAGTGGCCAGCGCGGCCTCGGTGGCGCCGGACTGCTGCTGCAGCTCCGCCCGGCGCAGCTGCACCACCGCGATCAGCGGGTCGCTCGCCGGCACCGGAGCCAGCAGCGTCAGCGCCGCCGCGGCATGGCGGGTCCCCTCCAGGATGTCCGCCCCGAGCAGCCGCGCGGGGGTGAAGTCGGGGCGCAGCTGCAGGGCCAGCTGCAGCAGCACGGCCGAAAGGTCGTTGGCCTCCTGCTGGCGCAGGGCCGCGGCCATCATCAGGTAGGTTTCGGCCATGCCGTCGGTGGCGTTGCGGATCAGGCGCTCGCCGGGCCTGGCGGAAAGCGCCGGCAGGGCGATGCCCATCTCGGGATTGAGCTCGATGGTGGCACTCAGGGTGCGCCGCGCCTCGGCGAGCTGGCCCTGGCGGGCCTGCCAGCTCGCCACCATGCGCGCCAGCTCCAGCGTGGGCGCGCCGAACTCGGCCTGCGCCTGGCGATAGAGGCGCGCGGCATCGCCGGTGCGGCCGGCAAGATCGGCGATCAGCGCGCCGTGCAGCGAATAGACGAAGCGGTAGCGCGGGGCATCGATGAACGGCTTCAGCGTGGCCATCGCGGCATCGGTGCGGCCGCCGCCGAACTGCACCCAGGCCACCAGCAGCGGCTGGAGAACCTGCGCCAGCCCCTGGCGGGACACTCCGGCCAGACGCTTCTCGGCCGAACTCCAGGACCCTGCCAGCGCATCGGCATCGACGAGATAGAGCTGGGCGCTGAGGTTGTCCGTCAGGCCCCGGGCCAGGCGGGCCGCTTCCGGCCGGCCGGCCAGCAGCGAGGTGAGAAAGGCCTGCTGGTGCAGCTCCCGGCTGGAGGGGTCCAGCGCCAGGGCCCGCAGGAACGCGTCGGAGGCGTAGGAGAGGTCATCCTCCTGGGCGGCGAAGCGGCCGGTGAGGAAGGCCCCGGAGAGGCGCTCCGCCGCCGGGGGCGGGTCGGACGCCGCCGCCTGGCCACGCGGCGCGGGATTGGCCGCGGCACAGGCCGACAGCAGCGAGACCAGCAGCAGAAACGAGCGCTTCATCGAACGAGCATGCTCCATTCACCCACCACGACTTTTCCATGCCCCAGACTTGGCATGCCTCGGACTCGGCACGCCCCGCACGCCGGCCACGCGACCCCACCGGTCACGCGAACACAGAAGATGGCGAGCGCGCGTGTCCAGACAATCCCCGGCCCTTGCAGGCCCCCTCACATTCCACCCGGATAGTTCGGGCCGCCGCCGCCCTCGGGCGCGGTCCATTCGATGTTCTGCGTCGGGTCCTTGATGTCGCAGGTCTTGCAGTGGACGCAATTGGCGAAATTGATCTGCAGCGCCGGGGCGTTCTTTTCGGCCCCGACGATCTCGTACACCCCCGCGGGGCAGTAGCGGGTCTCGGGGGAGCGGAAGCGCACCCAGTTCTCCGTGATCGCCCGCGCCGGATCGGTCAGGTGCAGATGCGCCGGCTGGGCCTCCTCGTGGGCGGTGTTGGAGATGTAGACCGAGGACAGCCGGTCGAAGGTCAGCTTGCCGTCGGGGCGGGGATAGGCGATGGGCTCGCACTGTCCGGCCGGGCGCAGGGTGGCATGGTCGGGCTCGCGGTGATGCAGGGTCCACGGGGCGCGGCCGCCGAAGAGGTAGGTGTCGAGCGCGGCGTTGGCCAGGCCGCCCCAGAAGCCGAAGCGCGCGAAGCCGGGGCGGACGTTGCGCACCCGCCACAGCTCCTCCCACAGCCAGCTCGCCTTGAGCCTGCTCTCGTAGCTTTCGGGCGCGGGCGCCGGAGTGCCGAGCATCTCGGCCACCGCCTCGGCGGCCAGCATCCCCGACTTCATCGCCGTGTGCACGCCCTTGATCTTGGGCACGTTGAGGAAGCCCGCCGCGTCCCCCACCAGGCAGCCGCCGGGGAAGGCCAGCTTCGGCAGCGACTGGGCGCCCCCCTCGGCCAGCGCGCGCGCGCCATAGGCCACCCGCCGCCCGCCCGCGAAATAGCCGCGCAGGGCCGGATGGGTCTTGAGGCGCTGCATCTCCTCGAAGGGAGAAAGCCAGGGATTGCGGTAGTCCAGGCCGATCACCATGCCGTAGGCCAGCAGGTTGGGCCCGAAATGGTAAAGAAACGATCCCCCGTAGGTCTGCGCATCGACCGGCCAGCCGGTGGTGTGCACCACCAGGCCGGGACGATGGTTCTCCGCCGGGATCTCCCACAGCTCCTTGATGCCGATGCCGTAGGTCTGCGGGTCGCGCCCCGCGTCGAGAGCGAAACGACGGATCGCCTGCTTGGAAAGCTGGCCCCGGCAGCCCTCGGCCAGCACCGTGCAGCGCGCGCGCAGTTCCATGCCGGGCTGGAAGTTGGGGCCCGGCGTGCCGTCCTTGGCGCGGCCCATGTCGCCGGTGACGACGCCCTTGACGATGCCCTCCTCCTCGATCAGCGCGGCGGCGGGAAAGCCGGGATAGACCTCCACGCCCGCCGCCTCGGCCTCGCGGCCCAGCCAGCGGCAGAGATCGCCCAGGGAGGCGACGAAATTGCCGGCGTTGTGCATCTGCGGCGGCGTGGGCAGGCGCAGGGCATGGCGGGCGGTGAGATAGAGAAAGCGATCCTCCCCCGCGGGGGTGGCCAGCGGCGCCCCCTTCTCGCGCCAGTCGGGGATCAGCTCGTCGAGGGCGCGCGGCTCGATGACCGCGCCGGAGAGGATGTGCGCGCCGATCTCGCTGCCCTTCTCGACCAGGCAGACGCTCGCCTCGGGGGCCAGCTGGCGCAGGCGCAGCGCGCAGGCCAAGCCCGCCGGCCCGCCGCCCACCACCACCACGTCGAAATCCATGCGCTCGCGGGCCACGTCGTCCGCCATTGCTCGACCCCCTCGTCGGCTGCCTCTCCCGCGGCCGTCGGAGCCGGGGCACGGGTCTTTCGCAATACGCTCGCCGCCGCCCGGGGGGAAGTGGCGCGGGGCGTGCCCCGGGCGGGATTTCCGTTCGGGGGAGGAAAGGAAGGCCTTCTTTTTCCTGAAGGAAAAAGAAGCAAAAAGGACTTTTGTTCGTTGGGCTCCGCGTCTGACCCAGGCGCGGAATCCTTAACGGAGAGAGCTTTCCTGGTTCTCCTTTCGCGAAAGGAGAACACCTTGCCTTGCTGGCCTTGCCAACCGCAGACGCGCCCGTGGCGCGGGGCGGGGCGGGTGGAGAAGTTGTTGCACGCCGGCCCCGCTTTGGCGATGACTGGGGTCATGGACGCCTTGGCCGCGTTGAAGTTGCAGTTGGAGTGGGGCGCCGATGAGGCGCTGACGGAGCTGTCTCTTATACACATCTGACGCTGCCGACGAAGGCTTAGGTGTAGAT
>CALNAL010000462.1 GCA_937874445.1 uncultured Acetobacteraceae bacterium
GCCCGGCGCCCGCCGCGTGGGGCTGGAAGCCGCCCTGCCGCCGCGCGCGCTCGGGCCGTGGCTGATGGCCGTCGCGGTGGCGCTGCTGGCGCTCGACTTCGCGCTCTCGCTCTGGCTGCGCGGGCTGGGATGGCGGCGGGCCGGTGCGGCGGTGCTGATGGCGGGACTCCTGCTGGCCCCGGCAGCCCGGGCACAGGAGATCGGCGTGCCGGTGCCACCCGCCGCGTTGCAGACGCGGCTGGCCTTTGTGGCCAGCGGCGACGCCGCACGGGACGCCGCGGCGCGCGCCGGGCTCGCCGGGCTCTCCGCCGAGGTCGATGCCCGCACCTCGGCCGTGCTCGGGCCGCCCGATGCGGTGGTGCCGGGACGCGACGACCTCAGCCTCTACCCCCTGCTCTACTGGCCGGTCGCGGCCGGCACCCTCCGCCCCGACCCGGCGGCACGGGTGGCGCTCGACCGGTTCATGGCCGGGGGCGGCATCCTGGTGATCGACACCGGCCTGCTCGATGAGGGCGGGCCCGGACGGCTGGCGGAGCTGACGCGGGGGCTCGACATCCCGCCCCTCGCCCCGCTCAGCGAGGCGCATGTGCTGGCACGCTCCTTCTATCTGCTGTCCGGCTTCCCCGGGCGCCTCACCGGGGGCACCGTGTGGGTGCAGCGCGACCAGGACCGCGCCAACGACGACGTGAGCCCCGTGGTGATCGGCGCCGCCGACTGGGCCGGCGCCTGGACGCCCGGCTTTTCCGGGGACCCCCGCCAGCGCCTGCTCGCCGTGCGGTTCGGGGTGAATCTCGTGATCTACGCCCTGACCGGCACCTACAAGGCCGACCAGGTGCATCTGCCCACCCTCATGCAGCGGTTGGGGCACTGAAGCATGGAAGAAAGAAAGTCTTCTTTTTCTGAAGAAAAAGAAGCAAAAAGACTTTGTTCGTTTGGCTCTATGCGAATTTCAGCCGCAAGTCTCCAAGGAACAAAGCTTTCTTGGTTCTTCTTTCTCGAAAGAAGAACACCTTCCTTATCGGCGGGAGCCACGCCATGACGGCCCTCGCCGGGCTGCGCTTCGCGCCGCTGGTGCCGGAGGCGGTGCTGGTCGGGCTCGCGGTGGTGTGCCTCGTGCTGGTCGGGCTGGCGGCGTGGCGGCGGGCGCGAGGGACGCTGGCGCGGGCGTTGTGCCTGGCGGCGATGCTGGGCTGGCTCGCCGGGCCGCGGCTGGTGGAGGAGACGCGCCAGGCGCTGCCCGACATCGCCGTGCTGGTGGTGGACCACAGCGCCTCGATGGCGGTGGGACGGCGCGCCGCCCTGGCCGAGGCGGCGCGGGCGGAGCTGACGCGGCAGGCCGCGGGGATGGCCGGGCTGGAGCTGCGCGAGGTGGTGGTGCCCGAGGCGGGCCGCCAGGGCACGCAATTGTTCGCCGCCCTCGGACGCGCGCTGGCGGGGATTCCCCGCGAACGGCTCTCGGCGGTGGTGATGCTCACTGATGGGCAGGTGGTCGATGTGCCGAAAGCCCTGTCGGCGGGGGGGGCGGCAGGCGTGCCGCTGCACGTGCTGCTGGCGGCCCGGGGCGAGGAGGTGGACCGCCGCGTGCGTCTGCTGGAAGCGCCGGGATGGGGGATCGTCGGGCAGAGCGTGACGCTGCGCTACGTGGTGGAGGATCTCGGTGCACCGGGGGGCGGCCTGGCGCGAGTGACGCTGCGGCGCGACGGCGCGGCGCCGCAGGAAATGGACGTGCCGGTGGGGGCGGCGCAGACGCTGGAGGTGCCGGTGGACCACGCCGACCCGGAAGTGGTGGAGATTGCCGCCGCGCCGCTGGCGGGCGAGGTTTCCACCGCCAACAACAGCGCCGTGGTGACGCTCAACGGGGTGCGCGACCGGCTGCGGGTGCTGCTGGTTTCGGGCGCGCCCGACCCCGGCGTGCGGGCGTGGCGACGGCTGCTGAAGGCCGACCCGGCGGTGGACCTGGTGCATTTCACCATCCTGCGCCCGCCCGACCGCGACGACGGCACGCCGCTGAACGAGCTGGCGCTGATCGCCTTCCCGACGCGCGAGCTGTTCGTGGAAAAGATCCGCAGCTTCGACCTGATCGTGCTCGACCGCTTCGCCAACCGGGGCATCCTGCCGCCGGCGTACCTGGCCAACATCGCCGACTACGTGCGCGGCGGCGGGGCGCTGCTGGTGACGGCCGGGCCCGAGTTCGCCGCGCCCGGCGGGCTGGCGAGGGGGCCGCTGGCGGCGGTGCTGCCCGTGGCCCCGGCCGCGACGGGAGACGAGCCGGCGGCGGTGGTGACGGGGGCGTTCCGGCCGGAGGTGACGGCGACGGGGGCGCGCCACCCGGTGACGGCGGAGCTGACCGGACAGGCGCAATGGGGCAAGTGGTACCGCCGCGTCGTGCCGCGGGCCGCCCGCGGGGAGGCGCTGCTGGCCGCGCCGGGCGGCGACCCGTTGCTGCTGCTGGACCGGATGGACAAGGGGCGCGTGGCGCTGCTGCTCTCCGACCAGATCTGGCTGTGGGCGCGCGGCCACGGCGGGGGGGGGCCGCAGGCGGAGCTGCTGCGGCGCACCGCCCACTGGCTGATGGGCGAGCCCGAGCTGGAGGAGGAGGCGCTGACCGCCCGATTGGACGCGGGGGGAGCGGACACGGAAGGGCTGGCGGTGACGCGGCGCAGCCTGGCCGCCGGCGCGCCGCCGGACGTGACGCTGACCGGACCCGACGGGGCCACGCACCGCCTCGCCCTGACGCCGGACGGTCCGGGGCAAGCCAGCGGGCGTCTGGCGGGAGCGGCGCCGGGGGTGTGGCGGGCCTCGGACGGGACACGCAGCGCCTTCGTCGCGGTGGCGCCGGCGGACCCGCCGGAATTCGCCGACCTGCGGGCCACGGCCACCCGGCTGGCACCGCTGGCGCGGGCCTCCGGGGGCTCGGTGCACTGGCTGGAAGACGCCGGGACACCGCGACTGGTGCGCGGATCGGGGGGAGCCGGGACGATCGGACTGCCGCGGCGGGGCGGATTCCAGGTGACCGGCGTGGCCGAGACGCCACTGCTGCCGCCCGCAGTGTGGCCCTGGGCCGCCCTGGTGCTGATTCTCGGGCTCGCCCTGCTGGCGTGGCGGCGCGAGGGCGCCTAGATTGGGGGGCATGAACAAGCTCATCTCCTCCCTCGGCGCGGTCCTGCTGGCCGGCGTACTGGCTGGCGTGCTGTTCGGGGCCTCTCCCGCGCAGGCCCAAGGCGGCGGCGGGATCATGAAGGGCACCAACGACCAGGGCCTGCTGACCGGCCCGATGGTGGCGCCGAACGAGGCCGCGCGCGGTGGCAACAACACCCCCAGGGGCCTGCCCGGCGCCCGCCGCGACGACGGCAGCGGACCCATGGCCTACGCCAAGCCGCCGAGCGAGATGGGCCCCAACGAGGCGCTGTTCGACGCCATCAACCGCGGCGACACCCCCGCCGCGCGCGACGCCATCAATCGCGGGGCGGACCTCGGCGCGCGCAACGTGCTCGGGCTGACGCCCACCGATCTCGCCATCGATCTCGGGCGCAACGACATCACCTTCCTGCTGCTCGCCCAGCGCGGAGCCGACCGCAACGTGTTCGGCACCCAGGTGGAACCGGCCTCCGCTCCCAGAGGGCATGCCGCGAAGGGGAGCCCCGCGAAGGCCGCCCCGGCGCCCGCCCGCTCTCCGAGCAGGATGGCCCGCACCGCCCCCACCACGCCGGTGCGCGAGGCGACCGCCGCGCCGATCACGCCACACTACAGCACCACCCCCGACACGCCGGCGCCGCAAGCCGGGTTCCTCGGATTCGGACCGAGCCGGTAGAGGTTCGGGAAGACAAGGAAGAGTCTTCTTTTTCCTGAAGGAAAAAGAAGCAAAAAGGACTTTTCCCCGTTTGGCTCCGCGCGTGACACAGGCGCGGAGCCTAAATGAATGAAGCTTTCCTGGTTCTCCTTTCCCGAAAGGAGAACACCTTCCTTGCTGGCCTTGCTTGTTCCCGCCGGACCGCGGATCAGGCGTCGTGGAAGACGGGCCAGGGGCCGCCGAGGTCGGCGGTGAGGTCGCGTGCCGCCGAGCGCACCAGGCGGCCCAGCGCGGGAAGATCCAGCTCGCGCAGGCGCGAGGCCACGTAGGCCACGCCCATTGCCCCCACCAGATGTCCCTCGGCGCCGAACACCGGGGCCGCCACCGCGCCCGCATCGGCATCGCGCTCGCCGATCGAGACCGCGTAGCCGCGCTGGCGCACCTGTGCGTGCAGCTCCGAATCGCCCCCGGTGAAGGCCATCAGCACATGGCCGCCCGCCCCCACCTCCAGCGGCAGCGCGGCGCCCTCCAGGACGTGGTTGTGCACCGCCCGGCGCGGATGCTCCCGGCACAGGCAGATGCGCCGGTCCCCCTCGCGCACGTAGAACACCGCCGTCTCGCCGGTCTGCGTCACCAGCTCGGTCAGCGCGGGGCGGAGGTGGTCGGCGAGGGAGAAGGCGCCGCGATAGACCGCGCCCAGCCGCAGCGGCGCCGCGCCGAGGCGGAAGCGGCCGTCCTCCCCGCGGCGGAGATAGCCGAAGCGCCCCAGCGAGGAGGCCAGCCGCAGCACCGTGCTCGGGTAGAAGCCGGTGCGGCCGGCCAGATCGGAGAGTGACAGCCGGGGATGGGTGGCGTCGAACGCCTCGAGGATCGCCAGCGCCCGTTCCACCGCCTCGACATGCGGCGGCTCCTCGCCCGGACGGGGGGTGGCGGG